>CABQAC010000376.1 GCA_902462035.1 uncultured Eubacteriales bacterium | reverse complement strand
GGGGGAAACCGGCTTGTCCTCGTAAATGCGCTCGATAGCCTCTGCAAAAACAGGGGCGACCGGCAGCACGGTAAAGTTGTCGAGCATCCGGTCCTTGGTAAACGGAATGGTATCCAGCAGTACCAATTCCTTAATGGGGCTGTTGCGGATCCGCTCGATAGCCGGACCGCTGAGCACCGCATGGGTCGCACAGGCGTACACCTCGGTGGCGCCGCCCTTCTCCACAATGGCCTGGGCGCCGTTGCACAAGGTTCCGGCGGTATCGATCATATCGTCCACCATAATGACTTTTTTGCCCCGCACATCGCCGATGATGCTCATCACCTCGGACACATTGGCCCGTTGGCGGCGCTTGTCGATGATGGCCAGGGGGCAGTTGACGCGGGTGGCGAAATTACGCGCCCGGGTAACCGACCCCAAATCCGGGGACACAACCACATAATCGTCGCAGCGGTCGCCGATCATCTTTTTAAAATAGGACGAAAGAAGAGGCGCGCCCAGCAGGTGATCCACCGGAATGTTGAAAAAGCCCTGGATCTGGGGAGCGTGCAGGTCCATGGTCAGCACCCGGTCGGCACCGGCCACCGTGATCAAATCCGCCACCAGTTTGGCGGAAATGGGGTCGCGGGCCTTGGCCTTGCGGTCCTGCCGGGCATAGCCGAAATAAGGTATTACCGCGGTAATCCGCGCGGCGGAGGCACGTTTCATCGCATCGACCATAATCAGCAGTTCCATAATGTTGTTGTTGACTGGGTAGCAGGTGGACTGCACGATAAAACAGTCGGAGCCGCGAACCGATTCGTGCAGGGAAACGGTGATTTCGCCGTCGCTGAAGGTACTCACGTCCGATTTGCCCATGTTGACCCCCAAACATTCGGCAATCTGCTTGGCTACCTCCCGGTTGGAATTTGCAGTGAAGATTTTGATGTCCTTGCCGTGAAAATTCATTCCCAATACGCCCCCTGTTTTATTTTAGATCTCGTCCTTGTAATACGCGCGGAAAGGCCGCCTTGCGGCAGCCCCCCTCCCCGTTATTCTTTTTGCACGCCGTTGCGCTTGCACACCCAGCGTTCCTTGTTGACCTGCCGCGCCCGGGCTATGGCCAGCGCGTCCGCCGGAACGTCTTGCGTGATGGTAGAGCCGGCGGCCGTATACGCCCGGTCTCCTACCGTAACCGGCGCCACCAGGTTGGTGTTGCAGCCGATGAACGCGCGGTCCCCCACCGTACAGCGGTTCTTGGTTTTTCCATCGTAGTTGACGGTTACGCAGCCGCACCCAAAATTGACGTGCGCGCCCACATCCGAGTCCCCTACATACGTCAAATGGGGCACCTTCGTCCCCTCGCCAATCACCGAATTTTTAATCTCGACAAAATCGCCCATCTTCACGCCGGCGCACAACCGGCTGCCCGGGCGGATATGGGCAAACGGGCCGGCGGTTACGCCGTCCTCGATTTCCGATTGATAACACTGCACCGCGTTTAAGGAAACCCCGCTGCCCACCTTGCTGTTTTCGACCA
>CABQAC010000375.1 GCA_902462035.1 uncultured Eubacteriales bacterium | reverse complement strand
ATCCACGCGGAAAACACCGTGTTTTTTACCGCTTGCGGCGGCGCGGTCATCCAGGGGGTCGGCACCGGCAACCCGGTCAGCGAGGAACCCTATACCGGCAACCAGCGCAATCTGTACGAAGGCAGGGTCATGGCTGTGCTGCGCACACAAAGCGCGCCCGGCCAGGCAACCCTGACCGCCATGACCGACGGCGTTCCTGCCGCCAGCCTGACGGTGACCATCGAATAACCGAACCGGACAAAAGGCTGCCCCCGCTTCCGAAAAACGGAGTGGGGGCAGCCTTTTCTATTTAAAAATAACAGCTGTTTCAGATCACAACCTGGAATATAAAGCAAGCCGGGACCGCCATTCTTCACCAGGCATCCTTCCGGCAGGGCCGCCTCGATTGTGTGCAGTTCCTTCCCATATGCCGCGCCTTACCATAAACGGTACGTCCGCCGCACACAAAAGGCCCAGCCCGGGGCCGGGCCTTTTCTTTCAATATTTATGCAGCACGCCCGACACCCGCTTGTAAAGCAGCACCGTCAGGATGGAGGAGAGGATACCCTTAAAAAGGTTGAAGGGAGCCACCGCCAGCACCACAAAGGTAAACAGGTTCCGGATGCCGCCGTTGACCAGGGTACCCATTTCCACGATTTTATCCAGCGGCATGCCAAATACCGTAGCGTACACCGGCAGCAGGACAAAATAGTTCATTGCGCAGCCCACTACCGTCATGCACAGGGTGCCAAGGCCTAATCCGATTATCGCGGTCTTGAGCGTCTTTTTGTACTGGTACAGCAGCGCCGCCGGCACAACGAAGGAACAGCCGATCAAAAAGTTGGCCAATTCCCCCACGCCGCCGGTATCGGTCCCGTTAATCAGCAAATTCAGCAGCACCTTGATCAGCTCGATCACCACGCCCGCCACTGGGCCCATGGCAAAGCCGCCGATGGCCACCACCATCTCGCTGAAGTCGATTTCATAAAAACTAGGGGCAAACCACAGGGGAAATTCCAGCAGCATCAATAAGACGGCAATGGCGGATAAAATACCGATCTTCGCCATATTGGCAATGGAAAATACGCTGTTTTTTTTGGTGTTGACTGCGTTCATGAACAACCATCCTTTCGCGTCGGAATACATGGAGTAACCATCTTCCCCTTGCGCGGCGGCAAAAAAGAAAAGCCCCGTTCGCAACGGGGCTTTGATTCGGCGTCAAGAAATCCCCCGGTATTTCCGGGAGGGTTCTTATGCGCTCTTCTTCCATCCAGACTGTACTGTCGGCTTCGGAATTACACCGAATCTGCCGCTGAGGCGGCTCGTGGGCTGTACCACCGGTAGGGACTTGCACCCTGCCCCGAAGATCGCTATTCCATTTTCCATTTGTTCTATTTTTATCATACGCACGATTCCCCCGGTTGTCAAGCAAAAGATCCGGGGCGGGAACCAGCGGCAAAAATCCATGGGAAAACCGCCTTCTGGAATCTTGACAAGGCGGGGAAAAGCACCTAAAATAGAAGCATCACGAAACGTTTCGCCACTGACC
>CABQAC010000374.1 GCA_902462035.1 uncultured Eubacteriales bacterium | reverse complement strand
GGGATCAGCTGCCGGTCAGGGCCCGGTACGGCAAGACCGGGAATTGAAGCTGCATGGGAACGAAAGGACGGTTACAGAACATGGCGCACGGAATGGCAATTGTGGGGTACGGCGGGATGGGGTCGTGGCATCACCGGCAAATCAAAGCGCTGGTCCCCGAATTGGAGGTTATGGGTGCTTACGATGTGATGCCCGAAGTACGAGATAAAATTAGGAGCCGTGGGCTGATATCTTACGAGTCTCTGGACCAGCTGCTGCAAGATCCGGCGGTGGAATTCGTCACCGTAGCCACGCCGAACAACTTTCATTGCCCCATTACCATCGCTTGCCTGCGAGCGGGCAAACATGTGGTTTGCGAAAAACCGGCGGCCTGCAGCAGCGCGGAACTGCTCGAAATGATGGATGCCGCGAAGGCATGCGGACGGGTGTTTACCGTCCACCAGAACCGGCGTTGGGACAAAGACTTCCGCATTGTCAAAAAGATCATCGACAGCAACCTGTTGGGCAGCCCATATTTTATCGAAACCCGCGTCCAGGGGGCCCGCCGGGTTCTTCACGGATGGCGCGGCCACAAGGCGAACGGCGGCGGTATGCTGTTCGACTGGGGCGTGCATTTGATCGATCAGTTGATGTGGATGCTGCCGGGCAAGGTGACCCAGGTGGACGCGCACCTGGTTTCCACCTACGCGGCCGAGGTAGACGATAACCTGAAGGTTATGATGGGCTTCGAGGGCGGTGTCTCCGCCATAGTGGAGGTAGCGGTCAACTGTATGATTCCCGAACCGCGGTGGCACCTTTCCTGCACGGAAGGCACCGCTGTCGTACAGAACTGGGAATGCGACGGCAAGATGGTCCGCCTGGCGGAAAACCAGCAGACGGTATGGGACGAAGAAATTGTCTATACCGCGGCGGGGCCGACCCGCTCCATGGCGCCGCTGCCCCGGGAGGCAACGGTGGAATGCCCGCTCCCCGCAATTGAGACAGACTGGTCCTGCTTTTACCGCAACGTGGTGGCCGCGGCGGAAGGAAAAGAAGAACTGATCGTCCGTCCGGAACAGGCGCTTCGGGTCCTGCGGGTGATCGAATGTATCTTCCGTTCCGCGCGGGAGGGCGTGGGTGTTCGCTGCGATTTATAAGCTGCCGCCGGAATCCCGCCCATGCAGCTGCCGGAAGGCGGTGGGCGCCTGGCCGTAGTGGGCACGAAAAGCACGGTTAAAGGTGCGCAGGCTTTCAAAGCCGGAAGCGAGGGCGATTTCGGTCATCGAATCCCCGGTTTCCTGCAGCAGTCCGGCAGCATAGCGGGCCCGCAGGGAATTGACGTATTCGGTCAGCGAACAGTGAAAATATGTGTTGAACAGGTGGGAAAAACGGAACTTGCTGTAACCGAATTGTGCGGCGAGATCTTCGAGCGTAATGGCCGAAAGAAAGTGGGACTGCAGGTATTGCAAAATGGATTTGGCAAGGTCGCTGTCCGGGTTGGACACTTGGTCCCGCAGCCCCGTTTGTTCCATCATCAGCCCTAAAATAACGGCGCAGTATCCCTTTGCGGCAGGAGAATCGACGCGGCCGCCGGTTTTGTAGGCAAACAGCCGTTCCATACAATGGGCGATTTCCC
>CABQAC010000373.1 GCA_902462035.1 uncultured Eubacteriales bacterium | reverse complement strand
AGCTCCCCGCCGCAGTCTACCCGCTGGTACCCGTTGCGGAACAAGGCTATTTCCTCCGCCCACTGCGACGGCCCCGCGGAAAGCGGCAGATAGGCCACATGACCGGTCACCTTCGCCTCTTGGGTAATTTCATCGGAAAACAGGCAGGGCAGTCCGCTCGCCTGGGCCTCTACGCCCACCAGGGGCAGCCCCTCGAACAACGAAGGAAGTACGAATACATCCATGGCCTGCAGAAAATATTGGACCTTTTCCTGCAAACCGGCAAAAATGACCCGGTCCTCCATCCCCAGTTCTTTCACACGGCTCCGGGTCTGTTCCAACAGTTCCCCATCCCCCACCAGCAGCAAAGCGGCGTTTTCCACCTGGGAACAAAGCGCGCCAAACACCTCCAGCAAAAAAGCGTGGTTTTTCTGCAGGCAGAATCGCCCCACATGGCCCACTACAAAACGGCCCTCCAGCTTCAGCTGCCTCCTCATTTCCTCCCGGGCCGCCTTGCGGAACACAAACCGTTTGGTATCTACCGCGTTGCGGATTAAAATAATCTCTTTTCCGCCCGCGCTGCCGAACAAATAGTCCGCCGCCTTTTGCGAACAGGCGAAATAAAGGTTCGCGCACTTGACAGCCCGGCGGTTCAGCACCGCGTTGCGGGCCCGCTTTACGGCGCTTTCCGCCCCCATGCTGTTGTGGCTGTGGAGGATACGGTAAGGAACTCCCGCCCGCCTGGCGGCTTCCAGATAAAACGCCCCCGCATTGGGCAGGTGCCCATGAACGATTTTATATTCCGGATGCGCGGCAAAAAAGCCCTTGAGCGCCGCCCGGTATGCAAGCATATTTTTCCCCGTCAGGGCGGGCATCCGAAACACCCGCGAACCCAGCTTTGCCGCTTTTTGCTCCAAATCGGGGTCCGGTAGGGTATGCACCATATAATCGAACACCACCCGCTCGGGGTCGATGTACTGCTGGTAATTCATCGCGACTGCAGTGGCGCCCATCCCGGGATTTAGCCCTTCCACCACCTGCAGCACACGGATCGGTTTCTGTTCCAAGGTCACTTCCTCCTCAGCACAACACGGTAAAGCCAGGACCGCATTCCATGGGGCATCAGGCTGGCACCGGTGCGCACACAGCAGTTTACGGCGTATTGCGCCGGCGCAATAAGGCCCAGCCGCAGCAGCCTGCGCTGAAACGCCCGCTGCTGTTTGGCATAATAAGCGCCGCCCCGGCGGCGGACCATGTCCGCCCCGGCCCGGGCCAGCACCAAAACATCCGGCAGGTTGCGCAGCTTCCCGCTCCGAACCGCCATCCGCGCCCACAGATCGTAATCCTCGAACAGCGGGAAAGGTTGGTATCCGCCGGCTTTTTGCACCGCGTCCATACGGAACATCACTGTCATATGATTGAACGGGTTTCGTTTTTTCAAATAAGAACGGATGTCACGGTCCTCCAGCGGTACGCGGCGCTCCCCCGTGGGATGGTCCGGATCGTCGGTAAATTCGGCGATCTGCCCCCCCACCAGAACAAGGTGCGGGTCCCGCTCGAACGCCTCAAGCTGCAGGGCAAACCGTTCGGGCAGCGCGATATCGTCGCTGTCCATCCGGGCTACCAACGGCCCATGGCACACCTGGAGCCC
>CABQAC010000372.1 GCA_902462035.1 uncultured Eubacteriales bacterium | reverse complement strand
CGGCGCCGCGCTGGCGGCCGACCGCATCAATTTCGTCGATGAAGATGATGCAGGGGGAATTCTTTTTGGCCTGTTCGAACAAGTCGCGTACGCGGGACGCGCCCACGCCCACGAACATTTCCACAAAGTCGGAACCGGAAATGGAGAAGAAGGGAACGCCAGCCTCGCCCGCCACAGCGCGGGCCAGCAGCGTTTTACCGGTACCGGGAGGGCCCACCAGCAGTACGCCCTTCGGGATCCGCGCTCCCAGTTCGTTATATTTGCGCGGGTTTTTCAAAAATTCCACAATCTCGCGCAATTCTTCTTTTTCCTCATCCGCGCCAGCCACATCGGCAAAGGTGGTTTTCCGCTTTTCGTCGGACATCTGCTTAATTTTCGCCTTGCCAAAGTTCATCTGCTTGCCCGCATCGCCCATGCTGTTGTTCAGGCGGCGCATCATAAAGAACCACAGCACGCCCATACCCACAATGAGCAAAATGGTGGGCAGCAGGTTTGCGATCCAGCTTGTTTCTGCCGGCGGAATATAGTTGAAATCCATCCGCTTATCGGGATGGGCTTCGTTATACGCCTTGACGTAATCACGGATATCCTCGATGAACAAGCCGACGCTGGGCACCGAGTAAGATTCCTTTGCCGTGGCGCCCTGCAGCCGGTATTCCAGGCTGCCGTTGCCCAGGTTCAGGCTGAACTCCTCCACCTTCTGGTCTTGGAAATAGCCCACCACCTGGGAATACTTGGTGGAAGAAACCTGGCGGTTGGAAAGGAACATGCCGATGATCAAAATCAACAGTACCGGAATGCCGATATAAAGCGCGATATTTCGGAAACTTTTTTTATTATTCAATGAACCATCACTCCTTGCCCGCGTATGGGGACAGTTTCGTCATTTGGAATAGACCTCTGGCTTTAAAACCCCGACGTAGGGCAAATTGCGGTATTTTTCGTCATAATCCAGCCCGTACCCCACCACAAAGGCGTCCGGCACGGTAAAACCGGTGTAATCGGCTTTGATATCCACCTTGCGGCGCTCCGGCTTATCGAGCAGGGTACACAGCCGGATGCTCTTGGGTCCCCGCGACTGCAGCAGCCCTAAGGTGTAATCGAGCGTCATGCCGCTGTCCAGAATATCCTCTACCACCAGCAGGTCGTAACCCGCCAGCGGAATATCCAGGTCCTTGATGATTTTTACCACGCCGGACGTTTTGACCCCGGCGCCATAGCTGGAAAGCGCCATAAAGTCGATCCGGCATGGAACGGTGACCGCGCGCATCAGGTCGGACATGAAAACCACCGACCCTTTGAGCACGCTGACCATCAAAAGGTTTTTGTCCGCGTAGTCCCGGCTGATTTGGTTGCCCAGTTCGGTAACACGCGCCGCCAATTGTTCCTCGCTGATCAGCACATGTGCGATATCGTTTTTCATACAGGGTTCTCCTCCTCCGGGAGTATCAGGAGCACCTCGCGGGTGTCCTCCCGTATTTTAGCATTCTCGCTGGCGCCGAAGCCCTCGATCCACAAAACTTCTCTGCCGCAGGCAAGCAAGGGAACGAAGCCCCGCTGTTCCGGCGGGACGAACGCCTCCTGAAACAGTTTTTTGATCGTTTTGGTGACCCCGCGCCCGGCGGGCGCGAACCGG
>CABQAC010000371.1 GCA_902462035.1 uncultured Eubacteriales bacterium | reverse complement strand
GCCGAACAGAAATGAGAGGAAGTAACCGCTACCGCGCTGCGCGCAAAACCGCCCTCCACAAACAAAGCCGCCATGGCCAGCGTCTGCGCCATGGTGGAACAGGCGCCGTATTGGCCCAAAAAGGGAATTTGCAGGCTGCGCAGCCCAAAGGTGGAACCGATGCACTGGGCCAGCAGGTCGCCGGCAAAAATATAATCGATTTGGGAAGCGGACAAGGACGCCTTGTCCAGCGCGCGGGTAACCGCTTCGGTTTGCAGGCGGCTTTCAGCCTTTTCCCAGGATTTTTCGTTCAAGCTGGTATCCTCGAAAATAAAGTCGTAATAACTTGCTAAGGGGCCTTCGCCCTCTTTTTTGCCCACTACCGCAGCCGAGCTGAGAATGCTGGGCATATTTTCACATTTGATCGTATATTGGCCGATCCGTTTCGCCATATTCGATGACCATCCTTTCGCAATGGGCCGGGGCGATTTCCGCGCGCTGCGCGCCGCAAAACGCCCTTACCCGCTTCTTTCGCTCCTTTAGATCAGTTGGAAGATCCAAAGGATCAGCCCATACACCACCGAAGCCAAGGTCCCGAATACGATGACCGGTCCGGCAATGGTAAACATCTTTACACCGATTCCCATGATATGTCCCTCCGGCTTAAACTCGATGGCAGGGGACACCATGGCGTTGGCAAAACCGGTGATGGGCACCAGGCTGCCCGCGCCCGCCACTGCGGCGAAGTCATCGTAAATATTCAGCGCCGTAAAAAGCGCGGCCAGGAATATCAGTGTGATGGAAACCGACGACCGGGCGTGGACGACGGACATGCCGCAGTAGGTGGTATACAGAAAAAACATCAGCTGGCCTAAAGTACAAATTGCGCCGCCGCACAAAAAGGCCAGAATCATATTTTTAACAAGGGAGCTGGGCGGGGAGGCCTTATCCGCCATTTTCGCATATTCTTGTGCCGTTACCTTCAAAATGAACACATCCTTTCTGCCCTATTTTTTGCCTTCCCGCGCCGGTTATACATACCATTCCTTGCAAAAAGTTCCGCGCGTTTTGATTGGACGGCCGCGTCCGTGGCATACTAGTGTTGGACCATCTTTGAATGCAGGGCCAGGATGTTTTGGCCGGTTTCCCAAACAATATTCCGATTATTCTTTTTATTATAATAAAACTTCCGATTGCAGGGGCGGCTTCTGCCGTTCCTGAACCTGATTATGTCACGCAGAGGGAGCGCAGGCCAATGGAACATCTGATTGAGTTACAGGACATTTTTAAAATTTACCGGCAGGGCGAACACGAGGTACGGGCGCTGGACGGGGTCAGCCTGGCGGTGGACGCCGGGGAATTCGTCGCCATTGTGGGCCAGTCCGGCTCGGGAAAATCAACCATGATGAACATTCTGGGGTGCTTGGACACCCCCACGAGCGGCCGGTATGTGCTCAACGAATTCGACGTTTCCCAGCTGGACGACAACCAGCTTTCCTTTATCCGCAACCGCAATATCGGGTTTATTTTTCAGGGTTTTAACCTGATTCCCAGCCTGGACGCCATTGAAAACGTGGAACTGCCGCTGATTTACCGCGGCGTCCCCCGCGCCGACCGCCGCAAGGCCGCCACCGAATGCCTGGACCGGGTCGGGCTGGGCAA
>CABQAC010000370.1 GCA_902462035.1 uncultured Eubacteriales bacterium | reverse complement strand
AAGCCGAAACGCTGGTTCAACAGGCCGCGTCCCTGCCGCACCTTAAGATACAAGGTTTGATGGCAATACCGCCGGTTTGCGCGGAAACACGTGCGCTGCGGTCATATTTTTGCCGAATGCGCCAACTCTTTATTGACATACAAGCGAAAAAAATAGATAATGTTTGTATGAAAATATTGTCTATGGGAATGTCCGGAGACTATCGGGAGGCCATTTTGGAAGGCTCTAACATGGTTAGAATCGGGTCCGCTCTTTTTGGCGCGCGGGCCAACCACTAAATATACAGGAGGTCGAAAACATGGCAAGCATTATCGATAAGTTCAAAAACATATGGACGGAGGACGAGTCGGACTATACATACGAAGACGAAATGAATGACATCATGTATGCGGATGAAGAACCGAAAAGCCGTTCCGCCACCCGGACTGCGGAAGCGCGGAAGAGCGGCGACACGGGGGTTACCACAAGCGGCAACAATAAAGTGGTCAATATTCATGCGACCGCGCAGCTGCAGGTTGTGCTGTCCAAACCGGAGCGCTTTGGCGAGGAAACCCGCGCTGTGGCGGATGAACTGATCAAGATGCACACGGTGGTGCTCAACCTGGAAAATACCAACAAAGACGTTTCCCGCCGTATTGTCGATTTTCTCAGCGGCGTGGCCTATGCCAACGGCGGCAAAATCAAGCGGGTGGCCACCAGTACTTTTATTATTACACCCTATAATGTGGATTTGACTGGCGACGACGTGTTGGATGAGCTGGAAAACAGCGGCGTTTATTTTTAAGGGGCTGGCGATTTGGGGCAAAAAGAATACGATAATGCGCTGGACCATCTGCGCGATGCCTGCAGCCGCGCGCTGCGCGACGGCTCTCCCCAGTATATCGGTTTTTTCGACGAGCATCAGGCCATGCAGGTTCAAACGGCATTTGGCAGCCGCAAGGATTTAATCCTTGTGTTTTATGGCGGTTATTCCACGGCGGAGCGGAAAATGGCCGGCATTTTTCCTTTGGGGCAGGATGCGGACGAGAATTCTTTTCCTTTTACGGTTATGACGGCAGCGTATCCCCGAGCTTTTTCGCTGACTCACCGTGATGTGCTTGGCACACTGATGTCCTTGGGGCTCCAGCGCAGTGCTCTGGGTGATATTTTGTTGGAACCCGGCCGGTGCGTATTTTTCTGCAAAACGGACCTGGCGCCGTATTTGCTGCAAGAATTGCAGACTGTCGGCGGCGTGGGAGTTTCCGTAACAGAAGGCGCCGGCCTTCCATATCCGCCGGGGGCGTCTTTTTTGTCTATCAGCGATACCATATCGTCCCCGCGTCTGGACTGCGTGGTGGCCGTCTTGGCCCGTTTATCCCGCGGTGCGGCTGCGGCGATGATTCAACGGGATTTGGTTTCGCTGAATCACACTGTGACGCGTTCGCTAAGCGCCGAAGTCCGGGAATCGGATGTGCTTTCCATTCGCGGTTATGGCAAATTCCGCGTGGATTCCATTGGTCCGTTGACTAAAAAACAGC
This sequence comes from uncultured Eubacteriales bacterium, assembly GCA_902462035.1. Taxonomy (GTDB): domain Bacteria; phylum Bacillota; class Clostridia; order Oscillospirales; family Acutalibacteraceae; genus CABQAC01. The sequence continues at coordinate 141 of CABQAC010000370.1, read as the reverse complement.
GGCTCCGCTTTTGTGCCAGGAAATACATCTAGGAGGGAATTTACATGCTGACCCTGACAGATATTCGAAATATAACCTTTCGAAAGGCAAGCATTGGCGGCTATCGTTCGGAAGAGGTGGATAATTTTATTGACCAGGTCA
>CABQAC010000369.1 GCA_902462035.1 uncultured Eubacteriales bacterium | reverse complement strand
CATAATGGGCACAACCTTTTCGACCACCGACGCCATGCGGGAAACGCCGCCCAAAAAGACAAAGACCGCCACCAGCGCCAGGGGCACGCCGACCCACAAAGGGTTGACGCTGACGCCCCAGGACTGGAACATGCCGGAAAACGCGGTGCCCACCGAATTGGCCTGGACCATATTGCCCATAAAGCCCAGCGCCAAAACCAGCAGCACCGCGAAAGCGGCGGACAGAACTTTGCCCAGCCTGCCCCGGAAAGCGGCGCGGATGTAATAGACCGGGCCGCCGGTGATCTCCCCGTTCCGTTCGGTTTTATACCGCTGGGCAAGCACCGCTTCGCCATACACGGTAGCCATGCCGAAAAAAGCGCTGACCCACATCCAAAAAATTGCGCCCGGGCCGCCGGAAACCAACGCGGTGGCCGCCCCGGCCAAGTTGCCGGTCCCCACCTGGGCCGCGATGGCGGTGGCAATCGACTGGAACGAGCTCATCTCCCCATGTTGGGCGCGGTTCCCCCGCAGGCGGATACCGCCGAATACGGCGCGAAACCCTTCCCCGAGTTTGCGCACCTGCACAAACCTTAGGCGGACGGTAAAATAAATTCCCGTGCCGCACAGCAGCACCAGCAGCAAAAATCCCCACAAAAAGCCATTGATTTGTTTGATTCCTTCCAGCATCCGTTTCCCACCTATTATGTAATAAATTCGGGTTTCATCATACCATATCCGGCGCACGGTGAAAAGACCAGTTCGGCGGCAAAGCAAAAAATCGGGGTTCCGTCGCTGGAACCCCGATACAGCATGCCGAAAACCAGGCTTTATTCTTTTTCCACCCATTTTCTCCGTTCCGGCAAATAAGAACCGGGCGCTTTTTATTCGTCTTGCCGTTCCGGGCCGCCGGCCAGATACGGCTTGTAGCGGTTGTATTGGATCGGGTCGAGCAGCGCGTCCACCCGGACACCCGCGTCGGTGTATTCCTCTGCGAGCAGCAGCGCATCGGCGCGGATTTGCGCCACCAGCCCCGCCTTTTCAAAAGGGAAGCACAGCGTCACCCGGCGTTTTTCGGGCAGGTTTTTCTCGATGGCCAAAAGCAGGCGGTCAAGCCCCATACCGGTTTTGGCCGAAATGCGAACCGTGCCGCCGATGGCCGGCAGGTCGCCGCCGGATTCGGGCCGGTCGCATTTGTTCATGACCGGAATGACCGGAATGTCGCCGCAGCCCAGGCTTTCGAGCAGTTCCTCGGTGGTTTTCAGGTGAACCGCCGCCTCTGCGCTGGACGCATCGCACACATTCAAAATCACGTCCGCCTGGGCCGCTTCCTCCAGGGTGGAGCGGAATGCTTCCACCAAATGGTGGGGAAGCCTGCGCACCAGCCCCACCGTATCGATCAGCATCACCGTCTGGCCATGGGGCAGCTTGAGCGCCCGGGCCGTCGGGTCCAAGGTAGCGAACAGCTTATCCTCGGCCAGCACGCCCGCCTTGGTCAAGGCGTTCATCAGGGTGGATTTGCCCGCGTTGGTATACCCCACGATGGCAACCGACGCGACACCGTCTTTTTTACGGCGCCTGCGCAGCTGGCTGCGCCGCAGTTCCACCTGGGCGAGCTGTTCCCGCAGCGATTCGATCCGCCTGCGGATATGACGCCGGTCGCTTTCGAGTTTGGTTTCACCCG
>CABQAC010000368.1 GCA_902462035.1 uncultured Eubacteriales bacterium | reverse complement strand
CCGTACGATACCTACGAGCTGGTCAAGGCGCTGAAGGAAACGGTAAAGATTCCGATTCAGCTCCATACCCACTACACCTCGGGGCTTGCCTCCATGTGTCTGATGAAGGGAATCGAGGCGGGCGTCGACGTGATCGATACCGCGATGTCGCCCATGGCGCTGGGTACTTCCCACGCGCCGACCGAATCGATGGTAGCCGCTTTGCAGGGCACCGAGTACGACACCGGGCTTGACTTGATCAAGCTCAACGATATCCGCTCCTATTTCATGAAGCTGCGCGCCGATTACATCGAACGCGGGCTGCTTGACCCGTCCATGCTGGCCACCAATACCCGCGCCCTGGTTTACCAGGTGCCGGGCGGCATGCTTTCGAACCTGCTGTCCCAGCTGAAGGAAGCCGGTCAGGTGGAAAAATTTGAGGAAGTGCTGGCCGAAGTGCCGCGGGTGCGCGAGGACGCCGGTTACCCGCCTCTGGTTACGCCGTCTTCCCAGATCGTGGGTACCCAGGCGGTGTACAACATCATTACCGGCGAGCGGTATAAGATGTGTACCAACGAATTCAAAGGCGTGGTGCGTGGGCAATACGGCCAAACCCCGGTCAAGATCGACCCCGAATTCCAGAAAAAGATTATCGGCGGCGAAGCGCCTATCGAGTGCCGTCCCGCCGATTTGCTGGAGCCGGAACTGGAAAGCCTCCGCGCCGAAATTGCGGAGTACATCGAGCAGGAGGAGGACGTTCTTTCCTACGCCCAATTCCCGCAGATTGCGATTAAATTCTTCCAATCCCGCCGCGATAAGAAATACGGCATCGACGGCAAACATTTGGATATGGAGCAGAAAATCCATCCGGTGTGATGGGCTGCGTCAAGAATCCATAGAACTTGATACAAGAGGACCGGTACGGTGTTTGTGCTGTACCGGTCCCTTTTTGCCGCTAAGCGGCGGTCTGGCGGGCCGTCGTTCGTCTGTGTAGTTGACAGCCCGCTTTTCGAACTGATATAATATAAAAATAGGTTTAGGGCGAAGAATCGCCCGGTCAAACATCGCCCAGAGCATGAAAGGGACGGAATACCATGATTAGGAGCATGACCGGCTACGGTAGGCATCAGGCCACCATTGGCGGGATGGATATCACGGTGGAAATCCGCTCGGTAAACCACCGCTATTACGAATTTTCGGCGCGCATTACCAAAGGGTATGGCTTTTTAGAGGAAAAAATCAAATCCTATTTGCAGTCCAGGGTATCCCGGGGCAAGATAGACGTTTACGTGGGTATCGAAACCGTGGACGCGGTTTCTGCCGAAATTCTGGTCAACCATTCGTTGGCGAAGGGATATCTGGATGCGTTCCGCGAGATTTCCGACCGGTATGGGCTGCATAACGACGCCACTGTCAACACCTTGGTGCGGATCCCGGATTTGCTGACGGTGCATAAAGCGCCGGAAAACGAGGAAACCATATGGGAGAATGTCCGCCCCGTACTGGACGAGGCCGCAGGCCGTTTCGTCCGGATGCGGGAAGGGGAGGGCGAACGTTTGAAAGCGGACGTGGAGGCCCACATGGCCGCTATTTTGGGCATGGTGGAACAGGCGGAGGCCCGTTCTCCCGAAACGGTTGCCGAGTACAGGGAAAAGATGCGGCGAAGGCTTTCGGAAATTTTGGGGG
>CABQAC010000367.1 GCA_902462035.1 uncultured Eubacteriales bacterium | reverse complement strand
ACGTAATCAAACATTTTTTCCCGCACGTACCGCTGGCTTTGAACGCTGTAGGAAGCGATGCGGTGGCGGGTCAATTGGGCCAGCAGCGACCGGGACACCCCTTCGATGCCAAAGGTAAAGCTGGCATGTTCAATGGGGCTTTCGTGGCCGATTTCCGCCAGCATATCGACAAAGGAAGCGGTTTTTTCCGCGGTTAAGCCATCCATGACCGTGCCGATAGACGCGGCGGAATAGCATAGCTTTGCCGCGGACGCAACCATCTTTTCCGGGTCCGGCGTATGCGCCAATAGGGTTACCTTCGCCATTTTCCGTTTCATCCTTTCAATATTTCCTGCACCATTACCTGATAAATCCAATATATTATAGCAAATAACAGATTTTAAAACAACCTCGGCAATCTTACGATTTTGTAAATCTTGTCACACAATTTATTGTTCCCCATAAGATGATATTGAAATTCGGTTTTAGACTTACTTAACCTGACAGGAGGATTCGTAATGGATAACAGACATCCCATTCCCGAGACGGCGAATGCCGGCGCAGGATGTTTCAAGGAAGCGGTTTGTATCAACGCAGAGCGCATTTATGACAGCTGCAGTGAGCATCACCATACAGGATGGAAACGGACAAGCCCGGTTGCAAAAAAGGAGCCTCCGGCTGTTGTCTTTGCCGGAGGCCCCTTTCACGATTTGTTCATCTAATCTTTTCATAATCTTCCCAACTTGTTCAAAACCCTTTCACAACCCGGGGATATACTAAAATCACACCAAAGGGAAACAAACGCTCCCGCACCCCATAAAAAATTACTGCTTCACCCGCCGGATCCCGATGGAATACCATCCCGGCGGGGACGCAGACAAACAACAATTTCCTTACGGTAAGGATTTTTATAGATTCTTTTCATAACACACTCTCTCCTCGAAAAAAAGCGGCCGACGGCCGCTTTTTTTCTTTTTACTGATGCGCATGCAAGGCGCCCCTTTATTTTTCCGGTTCACGCAGCATTTGCCGCACCCGCTCCATACGGCGGTCCAGCAGGGAGAGAAGCGCCGCCCCCTGCTCATCCGTCAGATCCATTTTGCGCATGCCTTCCCCCACCATCTGCCCGGCGAGTTCCCACCAACCCGCCGCGTCTTCGGCCCGGGTGCATTCGGCCATTCTGGCCTCGGCCGCCCTGACGAGCGATTCGTATCTCCGCCGTTCCCGCTCCAACTGAAACGCGCGGTTCGGATCCTCCCATTCGTTTGCTGTCAATGGCTCTCCTCCCATACCGGTCAACCGGAACGCTGCCTTTTTTTCGCGGCGGTCCGGCGGACATGCTCAATTATTGCCGAAGCCTGTTCCACCTCTTTTTTGCGCTGGTTTAAATAACATTTTCGCTGCGCGTCGAACAAACGGTACGCCTCACAGGTGGCATGACAATTCTGGCTACGCAATTCACATTCAAAACAAGGCGACTGCGCCGCCGCGTAATTCACGTTCACGGTTTCCAATCTCCTTCCGCCTGTTCTTTTGTCATCTGGGCGCAGATGCCCAGCAGCCGCTCCCGGTTCTGGGCGCGGCTTTTGCCGTCCCCGGCCTCGCGCAGCACATATGCCTTGCCGCCCGGTACCTGGATGACCTCCTCCGCGCCTTCCGGTCCGATTTTATTCGGATACGGGCACTCCATCCATCTCCCCCCCCCCC
>CABQAC010000366.1 GCA_902462035.1 uncultured Eubacteriales bacterium | reverse complement strand
CGATTGCGTAAGAACCCAGGCTGCTGACCATAATGGTGTCGATCATGCCCACCAAGCTGACAAGGAAGGATTCCAGCATAGAGGGCCACGCTACCCGCAACGTCCGTTTTAAAATGGATTTGCCGTCGGGCAGATCCCCTTCGGGCGTGATCCTACGCCCCAGGTGATGCGGTTCGAAAATTGAAAAGATAGGATTCCGCATTCGATCATTCCACACCTCGCGCTCATATTTTGCAAAAATGCAATATTGATTGTTATTATACGGCGCAAAACACCTGTTAGGAATCTTATTCAGAATAAAGACCCGCCCGGCGGCAAGATTGTACAATTTGCTACAAAGCCGTCCTCTTTTTTTGTCTGTTCCTTGCGCAGCCGCCACACAGGCGCGCCGGCTTCGGTTTCGCCAGGCAATGCCGGTCACAAACAAACAAGCCCGCGCCGTCGTGCTACGCGGCGCGGGTGTCAACCGGTCGAAGAGCGGGGCCGATAAAAAAAGCCCCTATTTTACCTGCCGCACCGGCACGCGGTAAAATCCCAACACCGGCAGATAAGTTACCAAATCCACCACAGGATGGGAGGTGGGATCCGGTTCCCAAGCATAGGACACAGCGCACGACCCTGCCGGCGCGCGGCCCAACGTCAGCACGATGGCGTTCTTCTCCGCCCGCCATGCCGCAATGGGGACGAAACCCTCCTCGTCCTCCACCGTAAAACCGCAGCGGCCTGCCGTCACGCGGGACAGTTCCAGTTCGTCCGCCACATGGGAAAAGGCCAGCGTCACCTCGGCGCCGCACAGCGCCGCGTCCTCCAAATCCGGCGGATTGAATTCCGGCGCGCCGCACAGCACCCCGGCGCACTGTTTCGCCAGTTTTTCCCCCAACAGTACGTTGGCCGAGGCGTTGTTGTGAATAGAGTCGGATAAGCCGCAGTTGAGGGTGGAAAGGACATAAACCCCCGGTATCCGCCTGGCCGCTTGGCGCTGGGATTCCCGCACCCGGGCCCATCCGTCGTTCGTTTGATCGGCATCCACCGCCCGGTTGATTTGGAAGGTAAAAAACGGCACCTGGTAACCCAGCTCTTGCCGGGTATCCTCCACCAGGCGGCGGAATTTTTCCAGATATTCATCCGCCTGGTCGCCGTGGGTGTCGGAACAGCCCTGGTACCACAAGATCCCGGCCACCCTGGAGCCGCACGCGCGGATTTGCGACATCATGCGGTCGAATAAGGCGCCGTCTGTCCGCCGGTCCCACCGGGAAATGGGCTGACCGCCCAGCGCGGTGGCAATCAGCCCCACCGGCCTGCCGGAAACCCGGCTGAAATGCTTGCCGAAAGAGACATAGGGCGAAACGCCGGGGTTCCCCATCTCCAGATTGGCCACGTCGCCCGCAAAGGTCGCCTCGTTCACCGGGTGGGCAGCGATATCCCAGCAGGAACAGTTGCGGAACAGGTGGACGCCCACCTGGGGCGGATCAAACGCCATATCCTTGGCATAACCCGCCGCGTTGGACTGCCCCGCCATCACAAACAGATCCCCCACGCCGATATGCCGGCGCACGTCGCCGCGGAATATCCAGCGGAACTGGCCGTTCGCGCTGTGGGTATCCAGCCCGCCCTCGATGCGGTATGGCCCGCCGGCCGGAATACGCAGTTCGGTTTCCCAAACGCCTTTCCACCCCTCTTGGTCCCCCACCT
>CABQAC010000365.1 GCA_902462035.1 uncultured Eubacteriales bacterium | reverse complement strand
GCCTGTTCAACGCCCAAGAGCGTGGCAGGCTGTTTATCGGGCCGGGCGTACCGGTTTACGAGGGCATGGTGGTGGGGGCAAGCCCCAAGTCCGACGATATCACGGTCAACATCTGCAAGAAAAAGCATTTGACCAACACCCGCGCTTCCGGATCGGACGACGCGCTGAAACTTACCCCGCCTTCGGTAATGAGTTTGGAACAGGCGCTGGAGTTTATCGCGGACGACGAGTTGGTGGAAGTGACGCCCAAAAACTTCCGGCTGCGAAAAGTGATCCTTTCCAAAGAACAAAGGATGAAACAGAGCAGCAAAAAAGCCTGATGACCATAACAAAGGACCGCCGGGGAACCGGCGGCCTTTTCCATGAAATACAGCGGAAAGGGCGGTCGATTTTTGATGAACAAAAGCGAGCGTTTTTTTACCCGGCCCTGGAATGTGGTTTTGCTTGCCATCCTGTGCACGCTGCTTTGGGGCAGCGCCTTCCCCGGGGTAAAAATCGGATACGAGCTGTACCAAATAGGAGACGGCGCACCCGACAAAATGGTGTTTGCCGGGTACCGTTTTTTTGCCGCCGGCTTGCTCACTATCTTGTTCGGCTCCCTGTCACAAAAAAAGCTGCTGCGGCCTGGGCGCAAGAATTTGGCGGATGTTGCGGTACTGGGCTTGGTACAAACCACGGGCCAATACATATTTTTTTATGTGGGGCTTTCTAACGTTACCGGCGTCAAAGGTTCTATTCTGAACTCCACCGGCGCGTTCTTTGCGGTGATCCTGGCGCATTTTTTTTATCGAAACGACCGGCTCAACGGCGCAAAGATCGCCGGGTGTTTGATTGGCTTGTGCGGCATTTTCGTCTGCAATTTGGGCGGCGATATGGGCGGCGGCTTTTCCTTGACCGGGGAAGGCTTTATGATCCTGGCTTCCCTTTCCTCCGCCGTGGGCGCCTTGCTTAACAAGCGCGCGGTACAGCGGGGCGACTCGATGATGGTCACAGGGTATCATTTGACCTTTGGCGGCGCGGTGTTGCTGGTAACCGGTTTGCTGGGCGGCGGTTCGGTCCGGAACGGCGGCTGGCAGGGCTTTTTGGTGCTTGCGTACTTGGCGCTGCTGTCCGCTGTGGCGTTTACCATTTGGTCTTTGTTGCTGAAGTATAACCCGGTAGGGAAAATCTGCATCTTCAATTTTCTTATTCCGATTTTCGGCGCGCTGCTATCCGCGGCGTTTTTGGGAGAATCGATATTCGAATGGAAGTACCTTGGCGCGCTTTGCCTGGTCTGTCTTGGCATTGCTTTGGTCAACCGGCCCCAAAAACAACCGGCGGCAGTGCCTTAAAACCCCCCGGTATTGCCCGCCCTGCGGAAATGAAAAAGCCGCCGGTTTTTCTTTATCATAATAGCAAAAGATAGGAGACACGGTTTTTCGTGTCTCCTATCTTTTTACCGCTTTATGAACAGACGGCGCGTTGACTGTTATGTGCATGCTCTCGCAGATGGCGGATCGTCTTCTTGTTTTACAAACAATCTTTCTGCGCGCCATCCGGCACAGACAAGGCTTCCATAGCGTCGTGCAGCGTTTTCACAATGCGTTTTTTCTCCGCAGCGGATTTCTGTGCGGGGTCATAGCGAAGGCCTTCGCCAATGGTGATGGTGCGGGCCTTTTTGTTGACGTAAACCGGCAGAAAGCTCACGCACTTACCCGTCCGGCTGTAATAAG
>CABQAC010000364.1 GCA_902462035.1 uncultured Eubacteriales bacterium | reverse complement strand
CTTTTTTACCCTGTACGCCGCCGCGCTGGACACCCGCATCAAAAGCGCGTTGTGCGCGGGATACGTAAACGACAGGATGCTGCGGCCCCAGTTCGACTGGGTGTGGCAGAACTGCGGCAACACTTTTTCGGACGCGGAAGTCGGGGCGCTGGTCTGCCCCCGGGCGCTGTTTATGGAGGTGGGCAACCGCGACGAGTTCCACGACTACCACTTTGCCGAAGCGGTTGCCGCGCGCATAAAAAGCTATTTTGAAAGCTGTCCCGGCCAGTTTATGTTCCGGGTTTTCGACGGCACCCACGAGTTTGGGCGGGACGATGTGGGAATCGATTTTTTGATGGATCACCTGCTGTGATGCTCCCCTGTAAAAGGGGGGCGATTTGATTGACACTGCCCCGCCGGGGTGGTACTATTAATACATTGGGTTTCTGTCTTTCTCCCTTCCCATTTTTCTATTCAAATTCGTTCTTGAGGAGTGATCACCAGTGGGCCAATACCAGAATCTGGAGCAAATCGCCACCCGCCGCCGGATCGACGTGCTGAACATGATCTATGCGGCGAAAACGGGGCATATTGGCGGCAGTATGTCGAGCCTCGACATTCTGACCGCGTTGTATTACGAAGTGATGGACGTGGAAGCCATCCGCCAAAAGGCGGACTGCCGCGACCGCTTTATTCTAAGCAAAGGGCACAGCGTGGAAGGCTATTACGCCATTCTGGCCGACCTGGGGTTCTTCCCCAAGGAGCAGCTTGCGACCTACGCCCAGTTCGACACCACCCTGACCTGCCACCCTACCCGCAAGATTCCGGGTATCGAGCTGAGCACCGGCGCATTGGGCCACGGGCTGCCCGTGGGCGTGGGCATGGCGCTCTGCGGCAAGCGGGACCGCAAGGACTACCATGTGTACGTGCTGATGGGAGACGGCGAGCAGGCCGAAGGTTCTGTTTGGGAGGGCGCCATGGCGGCCGGCAACTATCAGCTGGATAACCTGACCGCTATCGTAGACCGCAACCACCTGCAAATCAGCGGCAATACCGAAGATGTGATGAAGCTCGATCCCCTGGGCGACCGTTACCGGGATTTCGGCTTCCATGTGATCGAATGCGACGGCAACGACTTTGACCAGATCATCCCCGCGCTGCGTTTCCGCTGCCCCGGCAAGCCGGTGGCCATCATCGCCAATACCATCAAGGGCAAAGGCGCCTCGGTGATGGAAAACAAGGCGTCCTGGCACCATAAGGTCCCGTCGGAAGAGGAGTTCCGCTCTGCCCTTTCGGAATTAGAAATGAAGTTAGGCGGTGTTTCCAAATGAAAACTTGCAGAAGCTGCTTTACCGAAACCCTGCTGGAACTTGCCAAGCAGGACAAGGATATTTACGCTGTGACCACCGACGCCAGCGGCTCGGTGACCTTGGGCGATTTTGCTAAAACCCTTCCGGAACAATTTGTGGAAATGGGCATTGCCGAGCAGGACTCGGTGGGCGTTTCCAGCGGCCTGGCCCTTTCGGGCAAGAAGGTATTCTGCTGCGGCCCCGCCTGCTTTTTGGCGGCCCGCAGCTTTGAGCAGGTCAAAATCGACGTGGCCTACAACCACACCAACGTCAAGGTGGTGGGTGTCAGCGGCGGCCTAAGCTACGGCCCCCTGGGCACCACCCACACCACGCTGCACGACATTGCCTCCATGCGGGCGCTGCCCGACATCATGGTGGTGCTGC
>CABQAC010000363.1 GCA_902462035.1 uncultured Eubacteriales bacterium | reverse complement strand
GCGCTTGCCTTTCAAAAACAGATAGCCGCCCCCGATTCCCATCATCAATTCCTTGGCGAAAAAAAGCGCGAACAACGCGACGATGGAGGGGTAGCCAACGTACGAAATGATCATGCACACCGCTACGGCGGCCTGGGTCAATTTATCCGCAATGGGGTCTAGTATTTGCCCCAGCGCGGTAATTTGATGGCATTTTCGCGCGATAATACCGTCCAGCATGTCCGTCAGGCCGGAAAGAACCAGCATGGCACAGGCCCAGTACAGTGCATCCCCGCCCTGAAAAAACAGAATGACAAAGGGGATGATCAGCAAAATGCGAAAGACAGACAGCAGGTTGGGAACATTCCACACAGATGATTTGTTCATACGTTTGCGCTCCTCAATAACCGCCCAGCGGCAGGATGAAAATCCAAAAACAGGTCAGACCGTTTCGCCGTGCACCTCGAACAAGGAGTAGACGGGGTTGTGTTCGTAAAGATAACGGAACACATAGGACTGCTGGATGTTTTCCTGGGTAAAAACCCGGGGTTCCTCCATCATGGGGACTACCGCGCGGATGACCGCGACAGAAACCAAGACGACCAGCGCCGCCTTAACAAGCCCCAAAACGGCGCCGCAAAGCCCGTTGAGCTGGTTGAGAACCGGCAGCCTTGCGATGCGGTCGCCGGTAAAAGCGACCAGCCGGACCACAATTTTCAGCACCAGGTACAATACGATGACCAGCAGCACCCGCATCAGCATCTTGATCACCGGACCGGCCGCCAGGTCGATGACGGCTTCCGCCGCTTTTTGGGTGGATACGGTCAGCGCGCTGGAAATCTGCGGGGTGACGGCGCCGACATTGACCGCGTTGGAGATAAAGCCAGGCAGGCTGTCGAACGCGGCCGTAATTTGCTGCACCGTTTCCTGCCCCACTGCGGACTGCAACGCGTGTTCCACCGAACGGACCATGCTGTCCCGGAACAGGGCGTTGAACAGAAAGTCCGCCAAAAAGATGGATAGGACGAAGGCAAGAACCACGGCGGCCAGCGAACCGATAAACTCGATCAGCGAGCGGACCGCGCCCTTTCGGCAGGATACGACCAAAAATACGATGACAAGGACCAGGATTGCCAGATCAAAAAACAGGCCCAAGGGGTTCCCTCCGATCTACCGATTTTGATTCTATCATATCATAGAATCGGAAAAGAAACAACAGCCCCGGCCTTCCTTACAAAACCGGAAGTTAGACCATCCAGTGCAGGAAGGGGTCGGTAAGGGCGAATACCCGGTATAAAAGGGAACGGTCGCAGGCGGCCTGGATGTCGAGCAGATTCAAAAATCCGGCGTGATACGGGGCCACTGTGGCCAGGGCGGGCAGGAAGACATACCCGGCCAGCAGTACGCCCATCACCACGCCCAACACGCCGGTGACAAGGCGGTTTTTGGCGCGCGGCTTAACCGCCATCCGTCTGCCCGCCAGCGCCTTGAAGAGGATTTTAAGCAGCCAATATACCACAAAGAACAGCAGCAGGCGGACGACGGCGCAGGTCACCGCAATGGACACGGGGCGGACCAGCGCGGACAGTACCGTTTGAGAGGCCATAGCGCCGGTCATGCCGGCGCTTGCCTCTTGCAGTGTCTGCACGGAAACGCCGTACCGGCCCGCCAGCTTGTCCAGGTCCTGGCCCAGGCCAAAAATTTGTTCCGGCGTTACGGCGGTCATGGTATCGT
>CABQAC010000362.1 GCA_902462035.1 uncultured Eubacteriales bacterium | reverse complement strand
AATAGATCAGCATTATGATCAACGAGGAGGACCATTTGCGGCTGCAGGTGATGAAACAGGGCCTGAGCTTAGACGCCGCCTATGACCTGGCCGCCAAGCTGGACACGCTGCTTGACGAGGTGCTTTCCTTTGCGTTTGACGACCATTTGGGTTATCTGACCCAGTGTCCCACCAACCTGGGCACCGGGATGCGGGCTTCGGTGATGCTGCATCTGCCTGCGCTTCAAGAAAGCGGGGCCATGCAGCGCATTTCCAACAACCTGTCTAAAATCGGTCTGACCATACGGGGCATTTACGGCGAGGGGACCGAGCCCAAGGGCGCGGTGTACCAGCTGTCTAACCAGGTGACGTTGGGGCTTTCTGAGCGGGCGGCTATCGACAACCTTCAGGATATCGCCATGCAGATCATTGGGCAGGAGCGCAGCCTGCGCGATTCCATGGTCCACAGCGACGAGTTTCAGGATATGATCTGGCGCTCGCTGGGTATTTTGCGCGCGGCGCGGCTGCTTTCCAACGAGGAATTTATGAAATTGATTTCCAATGTGCGTCTTGGCATATCCAGCGGCGTTTTGGACCATATTACGTTAGATACCATCGACGCGCTGATGATCGAAGCGCAGCCCGCTACCCTGATGGAAACGCAGAAACAGGAACTGCCGCCGCAGGAGCAGAACAAACTGCGGGCAAAATTGGTGCAGCAGGCCTTGGCATAAACCGGGCAAGATACATTAAAACGCCGGAAGAGGAAAGGAAGAACAGGCGGCGATAATAAATTGGTTTTAGTGATGAAAGGAGCCGGGTAGAACGGCAAAAATACCACGTACCAAACCGGAAATCCGGTTTGCGCGAAAGGATGGATTGAAACATGTATAAGTTCGATAAATTTACCGAGCGCGCCAACCTGGCGCTGAACTACGCGTTGGAGGAGGCTCAGTCCCTGGGCCACACTTATGTGGGCAGCGAACATATTTTATATGGGCTTGCCAAGGAAGGGACCGGTGCGGCCGGCACCGCGCTTCATAAATTCAACGTCACAGCGGACGCAGTGGAAAAGCTGATTCAGGAAAGCGTGGGCGTTGGTTTGATGACCAGCCTGACTTTTGACGATTTTACCCCCCGCAGCAAGCGGGTACTTCAGCTGGCGGTTATGTACGCGGCGCAGCTGGGACACGGGTATGTGGGGACCGAACACCTGTTAATGGCGCTGCTGGACGACAGCCAGAGTTATGCGGTCAAATTCCTGGGCCAGCTTGGCGTAGAACGCGGCAAGCTGATGCAGGCGATTCAGGAATCCTTGGGTTCCGCCGGAAACGGGGAGGGTGAACTGGACGGCGCTTCGGAGGGCGGCTACGGTCCGGCTTCGCCGAACGGCCAGGGCGGATCGGGCAAAACGCTGGAGCAATTCGGCCGTGACTTGACCGCCGAAGCAAAAAAAGGCGCGGTAGATCCCGTAATCGGCCGGCAGAACGAGATCGAACGGGTTATTCAAATTTTAAGCCGGCGCACCAAAAACAACCCTTGCTTAATCGGCGAGCCTGGTGTGGGCAAAACCGCCATCGCGGAAGGGCTTGCGCTGAAAATCGCTTCCGGCGACGTACCGGAACTGCTCAAAGACAAACGGGTGGTGGCCTTGGACTTGACCAGCATGGTGGCGGGTACCAAATACCGCGGCGACTTCGAGGAGCGGATCCGTTCGCTGATTGATGAGGTCAAGCGCGCAAAGAATGTGATATTGTTCATTG
>CABQAC010000361.1 GCA_902462035.1 uncultured Eubacteriales bacterium | reverse complement strand
CGGTTACCACCGCGCTCAAATCGCCGATGGTATTGTCCCGCTTCATCACTTTCCGGCAGATAAATTCCGCCGCCACGCAGGTGGACACACAAACCGCCACAATCAGCAGCGAGCGGAACCCAAACAGGATGACCGAAGCCACCAGCGCCGGTATCAGGGCGATGATCACATCCAGCATGATCTTGTTGGTGGTTTCGCCGCTTTTTAAATGGGGCGACGGCGAAACAATCAATTTTTGGTCCATCAATACGACCATCCTTTCGCACAGGATTGAAGGCTTTGCCCGGTTCGGTTTATCAAAAAGGCAAAAACACCTTGTTTTAAACCGTTCGTTTCCAAACTTCTCATCCTTTCCTCCCCCACCGCTTACTTAGGAGCGGCGTTTCGCAAAATGGCCTTGCCCAGCCGCATGGTCTGGACAATCTGCCGCCCGGCGGGGCAGACATAGGCGCAGGAACCGCATTCCATACAGGTCATAATGCCCAGCCGGTCCAATTCCTCCGCATCCTTCAGCTGGACTTGGCGCGCCAGCAGCGGTGGCATCAGGCTCATGGGGCAGGCGGCCACGCAGCGGCCGCACCGGATACAGGCGCTGGGCTGGGGCAGCGAGGCATCCCCTTCGGAAAAGGCGAGAATGGCGTTGTTCTGCTTGAGCACCGGCAGCGAATCATCCACTACCGCCATTCCCATCATAGGGCCGCCCATTAAGATTTTGCCTGGCGTTTCCTTGTAGCCCCCGCAAAATTCTATAAGGTCGCGAATGGATGTGCCGATGGGTACGATGACGTTCTTCGGCTCCGCAACGGCGGATCCGTCCACGGTCAGCCGTTTGGAAACCAGCGGCATGCCGGTTTTCAGGTAGTTGGCCAAAAAGGCGATGGAGGTAATGTTGATCACCAGGCACCCCACGTCGGCGGGCAGCTTGCCCTTGGGTATTTTGCGGCCGGTACAGGCCTGGACCAGCACCTTTTCCGCGCCCTGGGGGTACCGCGATTTGAGCTTGAGTACCTCCACCTGGTGCTTTTTGTCCCGCTCGCTGTCCGCGATTTCGGTCAGCACCCGGATGGCCTCCGGCTTGTTGGACTCGATGGCGATGATCACCCGTTCCACCTGCAGCAGTTCGAGCAATGTATACACGCCGCTCATCACCGCATCGCTGTCCTCGATAGCGCCGCGGTAGTCGGCGGTGATGTAGGGTTCGCATTCCGCGCCGTTGACGATGATGGTGTCGATCTTTTTGTCCGGCGGGATATTGAGCTTGACCGAGGCCGGGAAACCCGCGCCGCCCAGGCCCACCAGCCCGGACGCGCGCACCGCCGCTACCAGTTCCTCCTTGGTACGCACCTGCGGGGGAACGATATCCGGGCATATGCGCATTTCGCCGTCCGACTCTATCACAAGCGCGTCTACCCATTGGCCTGCGGGCAGCTGGACCTTGGTCATTTTAGACACTTTGCCCGACACGCTGGCATGAATGGGGGCGGAAACAAACTTTTCGCTGTCCCCAATCACCTGCCCTACGGTTACCTCGTCCCCAGGTTTAACCACCGGCGCGCAGGGCGCGCCCACGTGCTGCTGCATGGGGATGACCACCTGTCCCGGCGCGGGCATGGTCACCGTAGCGGTTTCCGCCGTATTCTTCCGGTGGGGTACCGGCGCGCCGCCCCTGGTAAAAAAGGGGCGTTTGGGGAACCCCGTCTGGTTTTTTTCCTCCATCTCTTCATCTCCTCGAAGTGATCATTGG
>CABQAC010000360.1 GCA_902462035.1 uncultured Eubacteriales bacterium | reverse complement strand
GCATCAGCATCAGCTGCCCGGGCGCCGGCCGGTATTCGGCGCCGTCCACCGTGACCTCGCCCTCGCCGTCCAATATGACATAAAGCCGGTTGTAACCCGGCACGTGTTCGGCAGCGCCCCATTCCGGCCAGCACCGGGTCAGGCCGGCATGTTCCACCACAAGCGAACATTCGGTTAAAAATTGTTTCAGCTCTTCCACCGGGAATCCCCCTCACCAGGTTAATTCCGTGCAAAATCAGGTTAATTTCAGCTATTTTATTATACCAAAGATTCGCTACAATGAAAGGGAAAGTTGGGGAAACAGCCAAAACAGCCCCTTCCCGCCGTTTATTTGGCGGAAACGGGGACGTTTTATGCAAAACCCCAAGGTTTTGCGGAAGAAAATCCACACCATCACGACAGGAGGAGCGCGCATGTATCAGTTTGACCGGGAAGCTTACCAAAAAAAGGTGGAATGGTTTGTCCACGACCGGTTCGGCATGTTCATCCACTGGGGGCTTTATGCCATACCGGCCCGCGGCGAGTGGGTCCGCAGCCATGAACGGACCACGGTGGAGGATTACCAGCCTTATTTCGACGAATTCAACCCGGTGGACTATGACCCAAAAGCATGGGCCAAGGCCGCCAAAGAAGCGGGCATGAAGTATGCCGTGCTGACCGCCAAGCACCACGACGGTTTCTGCCTGTTCGACAGCAAACTGACCGATTACAAATCCACCAACACCCCCTGCAAGCGCGATTTGGTCCGCGAGTATGTGGACGCTTTCCGCGCCGAGGGGCTGAAGGTGGGGCTTTATTACTCGCTGCTGGACTGGCACCATCCGGATTACCCCCACTACGGGGACGAAAAACACCCCATGCGGGAAAACCAAGCCTTTCAGGGTAAGCAGCACAACTTTGACAATTACCTAAAGTACATGCATGGTCAAATCGAGGAACTGTGCACGAACTACGGCAAAATCGATTTGTTCTGGTTCGACTTTGCATACGGCAACATGGCGGGGGAAACCTGGCGGGCCACCGACCTGGTACGGATGATCCGCAAATACCAGCCCCACGCGCTGATCGACAACCGGCTGGAAGCCGGGGCGGAGGGGCACGGTTCGCTGGTCAGCAGCAACCCCTTGGAATACAGCGGCGATTTTGTCAGCCCGGAGCAGATCATCCCGCCCCAGGGTATTCGGGACGCGGACGGCAACCCGGTGGTATGGGAAGCCTGCGTTACCATGAACAACCACTGGGGTTACTGCGCAAACGACAAGTTCTACAAGCCTGCCGGCATGGTGATTAAAAAGCTGGTGGAATGCGTCAGCAAGGGAGGGAACCTGCTGATCAACGTCGGTCCGGACGCCAGGGGCAATATCCCGCCGGAATCCCTTGAAATCTTGGACAAAGTGGGCAAATGGATGCGCAAGAACAGCGCAAGCATTTACGGCTGCACCTACACCGACCGGCCCAAGCCGGATTACGGGCGCATTACCGCCAACGGCAAAAAGCTGTATTACCATGTGTGCGAAGGGGTGATCGGCCCTGTTCCGCTGACCGGCATTTCGCCCGACCAGGTGGAAAAAATCCGCCTGCTGTCCACTGGTTCGGAACTGAAAACCCTGCGCAACTGGCTGACCGACAGTTTTCCGAACCACGTGTTCGCCCAGATGGGGCCGGACCCCAAAGGCGTGGACCCCGTGCTGCCCGATCCTATCGATACGGTCATCGAAGTCACGCTGAAATAGCGTTACCGCATCAAAAGGCCCGCGTGTCGT
>CABQAC010000359.1 GCA_902462035.1 uncultured Eubacteriales bacterium | reverse complement strand
TGCCGCAAAGGGGAGCGAACATCTGGCGGGCGGTCATTTCATCCCGGAATCGGAAACCGATCCGGTTGCCGAAGCACATTTTGGCGGCAGAAGCGGCTACGCCGCCCTCATGCACCACCGAAACGGCGGCAATTTTACCGTCTAGAATGGTATCGTACATCTGGTCAAAGACCGTTTGTACTCCGCGCCAGTCGGGCAGCTGGGTGCCGCCGTCCACCGGGAGGGGAACAAGAAAAACCTTGCGGCCGGGCGCGTCGAAAGCGGCGGAAAGGGTTCGGGCGGCGCTGGTTACAGCCACCGCGAAGCTGACCAGGGTGGGGGGGACGTCCAGCTGCTCGAAGGAGCCGGACATGCTGTCTTTGCCGCCGATGGAAGGAACTCCCAGTTCTTTTTGAGCCAAAAACGCGCCCAACAGCGCGGCGGCGGGCTTGCCCCAGCGTGCGGGATCCTGGTGCAGCCGCTCGAAATATTCCTGGAAGGTCATCCGCGCGGAAGCGGGATTCGCGCCCACGGCCAATAAACGCATCAGCGATTCGACCACCGCGTAGGCCGCGCCGTGAAAAGGACTCCAGCGGCTGATGCCGGGTATGTAGCCAAAACTCATGGCGGTGGCGGTGTCGGTGGCGCCATGCTCCAAGGGCAGCTTGGCGACCATGGCTTCCTCCGGGGTCAGCTGATATGCGCCGGCGAAGGGCATCAGCACGGTAGAAGCGCCGATGCTGGCGTCGAACCGTTCGGACAGGCCCTTTTGGGAACAGACCTCTAGCCGTTTCAGGTTTTCCACAAAAGCGTGATCCAAGGGCAGATCCCGCAGGCAGGCGGGAACAGCTTCGCGGTAATTGGCGGCGGGATCGGGGCTTGCAATGTATGCCTGGGCGCGTTGTGTCACGCCGTTGGTGTTAAGAAAATCGCGGCTGAGACTGACGATAACGCCGCCCCTCCACCGCATGGTCAGCCGGTTGTCGCCAGTGACGACGGCAACGACGGTAGCCTCTAAGTTTTCCCGGTCGGAAGCGGAGATGAATTGGTCCACCGCATCCGGGGAAAGCACCACAGCCATCCTTTCCTGGGATTCGGAGATGGCCAGCTCGGTGCCGTCGAGGCCCTCGTATTTTTTGGGTACCGCGTCCAGATCGATTTGCAGGCCGTCGGCCAATTCGCCGATGGCCACGCAGACGCCGCCCGCGCCGAAATCGTTGCAGCGCTTAATCAGGCGGGAAACCTTGGGATCCCGGAACAAACGCTGGATTTTCCGCTCCGTCGGCGGGTTACCCTTTTGCACCTCGGCCCCGCAGGTTTCAATCGATTGCTCGGTATGGGCTTTGGAGGATCCGGTGGCGCCGCCGCAGCCGTCACGGCCGGTACGGCCGCCCAGCAGTACGATAATATCCCCTTCTTGGGGGACGCCGCGGACAACGTTTTCCTTGGGAGAGGCGCCGATCACCGCGCCGATTTCCAGCCGCTTCGCCATGTAGCCGGGGTCGTAAAGTTCGGTAACCTGGCCGGTGGCCAGGCCGATCTGGTTGCCGTAGGAGCTGTAACCGGACGCCGCGCCGGTGGTAATTTTACGGCTGGGCAGCTTGCCGGGCATGGTTTGCTCAAAGGGGGTGCGTGGGTCGCCCGAACCGGTGACCCGCATGGCCTGGTATACGTAAGCCCGCCCGGACAGCGGATCCCGGATGGCGCCGCCCAAACAGGTGGCCGCGCCGCCAAACGGCTCAATTTCGGTGGGATGGTTATGGGTCTCGTTTTTAAATTGTACCAG
>CABQAC010000358.1 GCA_902462035.1 uncultured Eubacteriales bacterium | reverse complement strand
CCGTCACCGCGGGCGCCGCGCTGGTGCTCCATGGGCTCCGGGAGCAAACCCACGACATCGACCTGCTTTGCACCCCGGCGCTGGCCGGGGACTTGCTGCGGCAGGGCTGCTCCAGCCATCTGGACAATGGGCGGCGGGTGGTGGAGCTTGGCCGCGGGGTCGAGCTGATGGAGGGTTTTGACCCGGCCCAGGCCGAATGGATCGACGGCGTGCCGGTTTGCACCCTGGCGGGAATCCGGGCGCTCAAAGCAGCGCTGAACAGGCCCAAGGACCAGGAGGACATTCGCCGCATTGACGCGGCGCTTGCCCGGCAGCAGCAAAAAAAGCGTGCCCGGGATGCGGAAATCGTCCTGCTGTAAGCAGCTTAAAAGCCCCCCTTTTTTAAAAGCAGGGGGGCTTTTTTTGCGGGTGCGGCCGCTGTTTTCCCATTCCCACGCGGCGCAACAAACCGTTGCGCCGCTAAGCCGTTGCTTTTTGCCCGGCGCCCTGCTATGCTGAAAAGCACAAGATAAAAGGGAGGGAATCGCGTATGGCCCAGCCACAAAACAACCGGCCCACCGCCGGGTCCATGCTGGCCTGCCGCCGCAAGGAAATGGGCCTGTCCCAGGAGCAGCTGGCCCAAAAGCTGCACGTGACCCGGCAGACGGTATCCGGCTGGGAGCGGGACCGGACCCAGCCGGATTTGGACGCCCTTCGCGGCCTGGCCGCACATTTGAACCTGGATTTGAACGAGCTGATTTGCGGCACCGTCCGGGCCGGACAATCGGACAAGGGCGGCAGGGCGGTCCTGGCGCTGTACCTTTCGATGCTGGTGGGATTGGCGGCCTATTGGATCTTCCGCGCCGTGGCCGGGGGTTTTTCCTTTACGCCGGACGGGCTGCCCATCATCGTGCTGCTGGCGGTCACCATCACCTTCCTTCCCCTGCAATACTGCGCCAAAACCGGGGATTTTACCATACTGGCGGGCTACGACGCCGCACAGGCGGAAAACTACCGGCCCGGCATGCTCCAACGGATGGCGCGGGCCTTGCAGCTGTTTTTGTGCTTGTCCGGCTGCGCCTTCTGCGCCCTGTTCCTGGTCTTTCGGTTTGCGGGCGCGCCGGAACAGGGCTACGGTTTTTTGATGGCCCTGTTCGCCGTGGATTACGTCGCGGGTCTGCTGGTCATCGTCATCAAGTACCAGCCGCTGCTGTACCAAACGCCCCAAAAGCCCGCTTACGCCGTGTACGGCATCATCGCGGCCTTTGCCGCTGCCGTTGGGTTTTGGGTGGGCGCGTCCGCGTTTTTATCCGAGCGGTTCGGGGTCGAAAACAACACGCCCAGGGCCGTGAATATGGCGGCGCTGACCTTTGTGATGCTTCTTCTTGCCCTGCCCTGGCTGGTCAGGGAACTATTGCGCGCCATCCGCGCCCACAAAGCGGAAGAACGGTTCCGCCTTTCCCGTTTGACCTATGTGGCCGGGGCGCTGTATTTGGGGCTGGTTGCCGCGCTGTGCGCGGCGGCGGCGGGAAAATAACCCCCCTTTTACCGGCGGTCACAACGGCAAAAGCCTCCCTAAAAAAGGGAGGCTTTTGTTATACCAGTCTGTTTTTTCCGGTTTTCCGCTGCTGCGCTTCTTCCGCTTCCAGCAGCAGCCGCACCCCGCGCAGACACCGGTCGCACAGGGACAGGCCGTTGCTCATTTGGTGCAGCGTTTCCTCCTGGGTGCCGCACATCAGGCATTTGCCCTTGTCTTCCTCCCTGCGCAGCACGATGGTGTCCGGGTTAACCTGCGAAATGGCGATGCGGGTGGTTTCGTCCCACCCCTGACGGAATTCTTTCGGCAGA
>CABQAC010000357.1 GCA_902462035.1 uncultured Eubacteriales bacterium | reverse complement strand
CATCGCAGCCGCCGGACACCATGGCGATCAGGGTGCCGAGCCGCTGGTGCTCGTATTCCCGGGACACGCCCTCCACATCCCGGAAAGCGAATTCCCGGTAAGGGTAAAACGAAGCGCGCAGCCCCAGCGCGGCCAAATCTTCGCACAGCCGCTGGGCCTCCGCCTCGTCTCCGGTCACCACCAGCGCGGTTTTCCCGTGTTCCTCGCACAACGCGCTGATCAAATGGGCTTTATGCACGGCGGATACGCCGCTGACACAGCCGGGCAGCCTGCCTGTGCCCACCGCGTCGGACACGCTCCGGTATTCCGGCCAGCGCAAAATCGCATTGGTCAACAGGTTCACAGCGATAACCAACCTTTCCCGACAGCTGCTTGAAAGAGCGGAAACCGACTTTCTTTCATGCTTTTCACGTACCTTTCACAAAAAAGCCTTTCTTCGGTGGAAGAAAGGCCGGTATCATCACTTACGCCTTTTTTTCGATGAGCCGGAACAGCTTGCGCACCCCCAAAAAGACCAGGTATGCCGCCATGCAGCCCAAAGTGTTCAGCAGCACGTCCTCCATCTCCACGCTGCGCGCGCCGCCCAGCAGGTTGCCCGCCAGCTGCAGCGCCTCGATGGCAACGGCAACGGTCAGCCCCAGCGCCGCCGTCCGCCAAAACCGGAATTTTTTATTGAGCAGCGGCGCCAAAACGCCCAGCGGCATCAGCAATGCGAAATTTCCGCCCACCACACGGAAAAATTCATCCAGGCTGTGATGGTACCGGATGCAGTTCTGCAGAATATTCCAGCCGGAGGAAAAGGGATTCCAGTTGATGCTCGCGAACACATACCGGGTTTGAGCCGCGGAAACATGCCATCCCATGGGCAAAATCAGCTGCTGTGTGGCCGCCGCCAGGAAGCCCGCATAGCAAAACAGCAAGCACAAACAGACGTTATGGAACACCTTTTTCCGCTTAAAAGTGATGAAAAAGCACACCACGTATACCAGCAGTCCAAGCAGCGCGCCGTCCGCCATGGACAGCGTAATCCGCTGCAGGGTGAACGTGCTGCCCAGCGGCGTTGTGATCATAGGGGCTCCTTTCCCCGGGGCGGTAGTCTCAGTATAGGCCGCCCGGCTGTTCAAATTTGTTCGGATTTTGTCGCTCAGCGATTAAAGCGGTTCATGGCCTGGTCGGTCTGGCCGCCCACCATCAGTTCACATGCCGCAAAGGCGTCGCACAGCGCTTCCTGGATCAGTTTAAGGTCCGGCGCGCTGAATTCGGACAGCACCCAGTCGGCCAAATCCCACCGTGGATCGGGCTTTTTTCCAACGCCCAGCTTGATACGGGGAATGTT
The DNA here is from genome assembly GCA_902462035.1 of uncultured Eubacteriales bacterium. Classification (GTDB taxonomy): domain Bacteria; phylum Bacillota; class Clostridia; order Oscillospirales; family Acutalibacteraceae; genus CABQAC01. The sequence continues at coordinate 515 of CABQAC010000357.1, read as the reverse complement.
GTCGCTTCCCGTGAGCGCAATGATGCTTTTGACGCCGTTATGGCCGCCGTCGCTTCCTTTGCGGCGGATGCGCAGCGCCCCAGGCGGGAGGGAGATGTCGTCAAAAATCACAATCACCCGCTCGGGGGGAATTTTATAAAAAGCCATGGCTTCCCGCACCGATTCGCCGCTGTTGTTCATAAAAGTTTGGGGTTTTAAAAGCAGGACCCGCTTTCCCCCCAGCACCGCGTCGCCGCAAAGCGCCTTGAATTTAAGGCGGCTTACCTCTGCGCCCGTCTCCCGCGCGATATGGTCCACGGCCATAAAGCCCGCGTTGTGACGGGTTTTTTCATATTTCGAACCGGGATTGCCCAGCCCGGCGATCAAGTACTCGATCCCGCCGGAGGACGTCCGCCCCCGATGAAACAGCTGTCTGAACATGATTAAAACCAAATCCTTCCCTACCGCCCGCGAATATCCGCGCAGGCGGGAAGGGCGGGACCGCGCAGCCGCCCCGCCCTTTGATTCCATCCCCG
>CABQAC010000356.1 GCA_902462035.1 uncultured Eubacteriales bacterium | reverse complement strand
GAGGTCATGGTAATGGCTTTAAAATAACAGTAATTAAAAAAAACGATGCTGGCAAGCCCGGTGCCGGCAAAACACCAGCAGTCCCGCAACCGGATTTTCAGCTTTGGGCGGTCGAACAGCAGAAGCGCGGCCAACAGCAGCAATGCGGTAACAAAGGCGCGCAAGGCGGTCAGCTGCATCGAATCCAGCCCGTAGCCATCCAGGCGGCGGACGAAAATGCCAATGGTGCCCCAAAGGGCACCGGCGGTCAAAATCAGCGCGGGCGCAAACTTTTTCAAGAAGTTTCAGGCCTTTCCGGTTCAAATCATCCCGCGCAGGACAGCGCGGGAAGCCGCGAAGCGGCTCTATCCATAATAATCCTGTTTGTGGTTTTTTTCAACAAGAATTCACCGGAAATCTTGGAAGCCCAACGGCCGATTCACGGTATATTTTCACAAACCCCTATGCTATAATGAAGTCGTTGCCAGCGGCCCCGACGCCGCAGCCGAACGCTAATTGGGAAGGACGCCTGTTATGAAGCTGATGATCGCCTCCGACCTGCACGGGTCGCTTTTATATGCGCGGCAGATGAAGGAAGCCTTTGCGCGGGAAGAAGCCGCGCGCCTTTTGCTGCTGGGGGATTTGCTGTACCACGGCCCCCGCAACGACCTTCCCCCCGGGTACGACCCCAAGGGGGTGGCGGCGCTGCTCAATTCCCTGAAGGATTCGATCTTTTGCGTGCGCGGCAACTGCGATGCCGAGGTGGACCAGATGATGCTATCCTTCCCCATGATGGCGGAATACGCCGTGTTGTTTTGGGAAGGCCGAACGCTTTACGCCATTCACGGCCACCAGGCCGGGCTGCCCGAAAGCCTGCCCCTGCAGCCCGGCGACGCGCTGCTGACCGGCCACACCCATGTGCCGGTACTCCGGCGGGAAAACGGGATTTTCCGCCTGAACCCCGGCTCTTTGTCCATTCCCAAGGATGGTTCGGCGCCGGGTTACCTAACGCTTGTTGGCAATTGCCTGACCCACAAGGGGCTGGACGGCGCTGTCCTGGGCACATTAGCCCTGTCATAAAGTTTTCTTTTTCCCTTTCCTCCATATATCCAACCTGAAAACGAAAGAAGGCACACAGATGGAACAACAAAAAAGCAAGACTCCTCTGACCGCTGTTGCGCGCAACAAGGCGGTATTTACGCAGCCCCCGCAGTATTTGCCCAGCGGGGACGACGATGTTTCCGGACGGGGCCGCTGGCGTATTTGGGAGTTTGCCGGCACCAAGGTGGACGCGCCTATTTTGGGCAACGGCGACATGCTGGCCGCATTCGCCGGGCCGCCCCAATGGCCCCAATTTTGGGTTACCACCAACGATTTTTGGCAGATGGAAAGCGCTGCTAACTGGGAATTCTTCCACGATAACGAGGTCGCCAAGCACGATCCGCCGGTATCCCTGGGCAGCCCGCGGCCGGTGGGGCGCATGGTGTTCGACATCCCCGCGCTGGCAGGCGCAAGCTACCGGGCGGAGCAGGACTTTTCCACTGCCACCACCAGCGCCGAGTATACCACCCCCGGCGGGGAACGCATGAAGATGAAAAGCTGGGTAGCAGCCACCGAAAACCTGTTGGTGGTGGAATTCGAACCGGACAGTCCCATGGAAATCTCGGTGGATTTCTTCTTTCCGGACGAAGTGGGCAAGGGCTGTGACATCGGCGTGGACTTTTCCGGGTCGGGCGAAACCGAGGTCGGCCTGCAGGGTACCTTTGTGGGTCTGGTGGGCGGCCAGCCTCTGCAGGTAAAAAAGGTCCGCGGCGGGGTGCTTTCGGGATACCGCCAGTTTGCCGATAAGGTGGACGTCCCCACCAAGGTGGGCTTCGCGGGCCG
>CABQAC010000355.1 GCA_902462035.1 uncultured Eubacteriales bacterium | reverse complement strand
GCCGCACGGCTGAAGCGCTGGAGCCCCAACGAGCCGAATTTATACCGGATGACCTGTATCCTTACCACGCCGGAGGGGAAGGAAGTCCGCGAAAATTTGGTGTTCGGTCTGCGCAACTTGTCGGTGGCGGCGGAAATGTTCTGCGCGGACAAAACGCCGGTTTTCCTGATGGGGCGCGACGTACCGGCGCCGCCGCGCGTCTCCTCCCCCACCGACCCCGAACCGTGGCGCGCGCTGTTCTGGCTGCAAAAACGCCACGGCTTAAACCTTTATGTGTGCCGGGGCTGGTGCCCTACCGAAGCCGCGTTCCAGGCGGCGGACGAAACGGGCATTTATCTGTTTGTTTTGCTGCCCCCTGCCTCCTGTTACGGCGGGGATAGCGGCCTGCGCCAGGATGAGGGGAAAGCGGCGCTGGCCCAGTTTGGGCACCACCCCTCCCTTGCGATGCTGCCGCTCCCCCAAAGCTGCCGGGACAGCCGGGTGCTGGGGGCGGGCTGGGACCAGGATGGCGCAGCCCCCGGTGAAGATGTTCGGTTTGCGGCGCTTTGCGAACCCGCGTGTCCAAAGGAATGGAAAGAAACGTTGGAGACAGCACAGCTGAACCCCGGCCTGGGCGGCCTTCTTTTGTCCCTTTCCCGCTTTCCTGACGAACCGCCCGCGCCCAAAGGGATGTTTGGCGCGTTCCGGCGGCAGCCGGTGGATTTAACCCTGCGGGAATGGCGGTCTTTTTGCAGCGAACTCGTACTTTTGCTGGACGGCCCCCGGCAGGGCGCGCCGGGCAAAGAGTGGGCCGGCATCCTGTGGGTCCGCAGCCGCCTGGGGCAAATGGCGGACTGTACCATCCGCTGGCGGGCGGGCGGATATTCGGGAACGTTCCGTACCCCCCTTGACGAGGGGCTTCACCAGGCGGGGAAGATCCGCTTTCCCCTGCCCCAGGCGCCATCAGCGGGCATAACCGCAGAATTGGAGGGTACCGGTTTCCAAAACGACTGGACCATCCAAATCGTTGGGGACCTGCCTTGAATTTTTAGAGCTGCCGCTGCAAAACATTCCCTTATTTCCCCAAAGGTATCGCCTTTTGTGAAAAAATATAGTATGATAAAAACAAGGAACAGGCGCCCAGGCTTCTGTCCGCCGGGGCAGCCGGTTGCCGGGGCATCCGGCTGCCCCGGCGGAAAAAACTTTTTCACGCGGGATTTCGGCTTTGCCGGAACCAGCCTCTGCGAAAGGATGGATTTTTATGGCCAACAAGATTATCACCATCGGCCGCCAATACGGCAGCGGCGGCAGGGAAATCGGCAAAAAGCTGGCGGACGCCATGGGTATCCCCTTTTACGATAAGGCGTTGCTGGCTGTCGCGGCCAAGGAAAGCGGTTACTGCGAGGAGATATTGGCCGACTACGACGAAAAGCCGGTGGGCAGCCTGCTGTATTCCCTGTTTATGGGTTCTACCGGCGGAACAGAGTCCCTACCCCTGAACCAAAAGATGTTTTTGGCTCAGTTTGACGCCATCAAAAAAATCGCGGCCCAAGGCCCCTGCGTCATCATCGGCCGTTGCGCGGATTACGCGCTGCGGGAAAATCCCAACTGCGTGAACGTCTTTGTCCACGCCGGCCTGGAGGTCCGGGTCAAGCGGCTGATGCGGCTGTACAACATGACGGCGGAATCCGCCGAACAGACTGCCGTCAAGCGGGATAAACAGCGGGCTTCCTATTATAATTTCTACGCGGACAAAAAGTGGGGATCGCTGGACCACTATCATCTGGTGGTGGACAGCGGGGCGGTAGGAATTGACAATACGGTGGAGCTGATCCGCGCGTTTGCGGAAATGGAGCGGCCAAAAGGCATTTAAACAAGAAAAAGGCAGGGGGATGTATC
>CABQAC010000354.1 GCA_902462035.1 uncultured Eubacteriales bacterium | reverse complement strand
CTGAAGGAGATGGTGATGCCCAAAAAGATGGTGATCAGGTTTGCGAGCGGCCCCTGGGCCGTTTGAGAAAGACTGTCCAGCTTGCCGCATTCCCGCAGCAGGTTGCCGAACATCAAAAAGCCCACCAGCGAAATGGAGGCCGGCGCGATCAGCCCCGCGATGAGGGTGACGATGATGGGGAATAGGATGCGGGTGGTTTTGGACACCGACTGGGGATTATAGGGCATTCTGATTTGCCGTTCCTTTTTGGTGGTGACCAGCTTAATGGCCACGGGCTGGATAATGGGAACCAGCGCCATATAAGAATAAGCCGCAACCGCGATGGCGCCGATGTAGCCGCTTTTCAGCACCTGGGAAACCAGAATGGAGGTAGGGCCGTCCGCAGCGCCGATAATACCGATGGAAGCGGCGTCCTTCAGCGGGAAACCCAGCAGCACGGCCATCAGCACCGTAAAGAAGATGCCGAATTGGGCGGCGCCGCCGAACAGGAGCATACGGGGGTTGGAAAGCAGGGGACCAAAATCGATCATAGCGCCGATGCCGACGAATAACAGGAGGGGAAACGCTTCGGACGCGTTGATACCAACGTTGAAAAGCCATTCAATAATGCCGTGGGCGGTTTCGCCGCCGACCTGCTGGGTCAGCACGCCGGTAAACGGAATGTTTACCAGGATGGCGCCAAAACCCATTGGCAGAAGCAGCGCGGGCTCAAAGTCTTTTTTGACCGCAAGCCAGATCAAAAGCCCGCCGATGACCCACATCACCACCTGCTGCCAGGTGATGGCCTGGATGCCTTCTAACAGAAATCCCACTGTTTGACAACTCCTTCGTTTTTCTGTGCGTAAAATTTGACCCCCCGGGGGCCAGTGGTTTTATTATAGCGGAGCAGAAACGGATTTTCAACGCCGGGGAGGGAGGAAAAACGGATTTTTACAGATTCTGAACGCAAAAGGCAACAAAAAATCCGCCGTGCGGTTGGCAAAGCGGATTTCAGTACCCACAAGGGCGTATTTTAGTTATTTCCTTCGATGTATTTGACCAGGGAACCCACTGTTTTGAGATTCTCGATTTCGTCGTCGGGAATCTCGATTTCGAATTCGTCCTCGATGGACATCAACAGGTCCACGACATCCAGCGAATCCGCGCCGAGGTCTTCGGCGATTTGCGTTTCAGGGGTAATGCTGTCCTCCTCCACGTCAAACTGCTCGCTCAAGATAGCCTTCAGCTTTTCCAATACCATGACTTCAATATCCTCCTTACAATAATTTTCCGCCGCCGCGCGCAAGTACCAACAGCGCCAAGGCCGGCGCGCAATAGACAAAAACGGTTGTTTGTGCTACAATCCAATTCGTCATCAATCGGCGGGAATCGAAAGAACAAGCCCGACTTGGGGTCTTGGCCATGACGGCGTCTGCCGCTACAACAAAATATTATTAGGATTCCTAACCTTTGTCAAGTTCCATTTTACCAAACTTTCGGATATTTTTTTTCCGCCGGTGGAATCCGGCGGAATGCGGGGTGTTTAAAGTGTCAAAACGCAGGTTTGCCGTTATCGGGTGTCCCATTGGCCACACCATGTCCCCCTTCATCCACGACAGGCTGTTCCGGCTGGCGGGGCGGGACGCGGAATACGGGGTGTATGAAATACGGCCCGAGGATCTGGAAAAGGAAGAAAGACAGGTCCTTTCCCGCTTGGCAGGATACAATGTAACCATTCCCCATAAGGAAGCGATTATGCGCTTGCTGGACGAGCTGGATCCCAAGGCGCGTTTGTATGGGTCGGTCAACACGGTGCGCGCCGGGGAAAAGCGGGTGGGATATACCACCGACCCCGCGGGTTTTCTTCGGTCGCTGCAAAATGCGGGTATCCCGCTGGCGGGCCG
>CABQAC010000353.1 GCA_902462035.1 uncultured Eubacteriales bacterium | reverse complement strand
CTGCTCAATAAATATCTGCCTGAACAGGGCGGCTACCAAAACGGCGCGCTCGCCGGCGAGAACGCCATCGTCATCCAAAAGGATCCCGCCGAAAACGTTTTCCAGGTCCTTTACGCCAGGTCTCCCTACACTGTAACCTACAACCCCAACGGCGGCACCGGCACCCAGGTTGACGCCAGCAGCCCCTACTTTGCCGGCGATTCCGTCACTGTGCTGGGCCAGGGGAATGTAAGCCGCGAGAACTACAGCTTCCTGGGCTGGAACACCCAGGCCGACGGCCAGGGAACCACTTACCAGGCAGGCGGCGTCTTTGTGATGCCGAAGAACAACGTGGTCCTGTACGCCATGTGGGAAGCCATTGAAGAAGAATTCCCCGAAGAAGACCCGCCGCTGAATCCGCCGGATGAAGATCCGGAAGATCCGCCGGTCGACAATCCGCCAGAGGAGGAGTTCCCCGAGGAGGACACCCCGCTGAACCCGCCCGGCACCGGCGCCAGTTCGGTCATTCCAGTCGCGGGCGGCGCAGCGGTTTTGGCCGCAGCCGCCATGGCGGTCCTGGTATTGCGCAGGAAGAAGGAACAAGAATAACCGCAATCCTCCTTTCCCGCATTGATAACAACAGAAAGGCCCCCGGCGGGTTTCCGCCGGGGGCCTTCTGTTGTTTTGTCCTTGTTTTATTCGTCTTTTGGATCGCAGCAGGAATGACCGCCCGCGAACTTTTTGGGCTTACCGTCCACCATCAGGTCCCGTCCCGCCACATAAATGCCGCGTTTGATGGGAGAACAGCAAAAACCGATTAAAATTCCACCAATAAACCCCAGCGATGCAAGCAGCCACGCCGTTGTCTTTTTCATTGCAAACCATCCTTTCCCCTAAAGCCTTAGGCATCCTTCGATTCGTCTTTTTTCTTTCCCATGTTAAAGTCGCTGCCGGTCAATCCGTCCTGCCGCAGCAGCGTTTCCAAGGTGGAAATATCGGCGTTGATGTCGATAAAATCATCCTGAAACAGGTTGTCGAACAGGTTTTCACAGGCGTCGTTGATGGTATCCAGCACATTTTCGATGTTTTGCTTAGCAGCGGTAATATTCTCCCCCTGTACCGGCTGGCTGTCAAAATCCCGGTAAGCGTTGACCAGCTTCAGGGTGGTGGGCAAATAATATTCCACAAAATTCCGCAGCTGCGAAACCTTCTGGGGCCGCTGCTGGACGCAAAGGAACACCTTGGTGGCGACTTCCTCCAGCCGGGATAGTTTTTGGGAAATCAATTCCCCAGGAATGGCGTCGTTTGCCGCCTTAATTTGGCGGATGTAGCCAAACCCTTCCTCGATGACGCCCTGGGCCTCGGCCATAGCGGGATCCTGTTGCGCTTCTTTGCGGTGCAATTCCTCCTGCTTTTGGCGCTGTTTCATACCTTCCAGCGCCTGGCGATATTGGGCGTAGGTTTCCCGGTCCAAAATAATACAAGTTTCCTGGTCGTCCAAATAAGTGTCGCGGAACATGCCCAGCCGGATCATCTTTTTAAGATCCTTTCGGACAAATTCCTCCGAATTGCCCGTGCCCGCGGCGAGCTGTTTGATCGAATAAAATTTACAGCCCTGAAGCTGTTCCTGGTACTGCCGGAACCGTTTGGTCCTTCCCCGCAGCTGAAACCCTTTTCCGGCCATAATGGCGGCCGCGCCCGCCAGGGGCGCCATTACGCAGGTCGTTGCCAAAAAAGTTTGGGTGGCGCCCTGTAACAAGGCCACCAACGCGCCCATGCCCCAACCCGCAGTAAAAATAACCCCAAATACCATTCCCAGCACCATTAACACCGTGGGTCCGGTCGAGGATACGGCCCGCCGCGGCATGGGAGGCGGCACGTGATATGGCCGGGCCGACGGGGGCC
>CABQAC010000352.1 GCA_902462035.1 uncultured Eubacteriales bacterium | reverse complement strand
ACGAGCGTGAGCAGACGCTCAACCAGCTGCTGGTGGAGATGGACGGCTTTGGCGCCAACGAAGGCGTGATTATGATCGCCGCCACCAACCGGCCCGATATCCTGGATCCGGCGCTGATGCGGCCCGGCCGTTTTGACCGCCAGGTGATGGTGGGATACCCCGATATTAAGGGACGCGAGGATATTTTGAAGGTACACGCCAAAGGCAAGCCGCTGGCGCCCGATGTGGACCTTTCGGTGATTGCCAAGTCTACCGCCGGGTTTACCGGCGCGGATTTGGAAAACCTGCTGAACGAGGCGGCGCTGCTGTCGGCGCGCAAGGATAAAAAGGCCATCACCATGGAGGAAATCGAGGAAGCCACCATCAAGGTGGTGGTGGGGACCGAGAAGAAGTCCCATGTGATGACCGACCGGGAAAAGAAGCTGACCGCCTACCACGAGGGCGGCCACGCCGTGGTCACCTATTTCTGCAAAACCCACGACCCGGTGCATCAGATTTCCATCATTCCCCGGGGCATGGCGGGCGGCTATACCATGTCGCTGCCTTCCGAGGACCGTTCCTACCGCTCCAAGGTGGAGATGAATGAGGACATTGAGGTTCTGCTGGGCGGCCGCGTAGCCGAAGCGATTGTGCTCAAGGATATTTCCACCGGCGCGTCCAACGATATCGAGCGCGCCACAAGTACTGCCCGGGCGATGGTCACCAAATACGGCATGAGCGAAAAACTGGGACCGATTACCTACGGTTCGGATAACAACGAGGTGTTCCTGGGCCGTGATATGGGGCATATCCGCAATTACTCCGAGGAGATCGCTTCCGAAATCGACACCGAAATCCGCAACATCATTTCGGTGGCGTACGAAAAGACGGAAAAGATTTTGACCGAAAACCTGGAACGCCTGCACCAAGTGGCGGAATATCTGTTCCAGAACGAAAAGATGGACGGCGAACAATTTGCCCGCATTATGGAGGGCAAGCCGGAACCCGCCGCGCCCTCCCCGCAGGAGCCTGTCTTGCAGGAACCCGAAGTCCAGGCGCCCGGCCAGGAATAAAAATGCATAAAAACACCAGGCCCTTGCTGACAAAGCAGGGGCCTGGTTATTGAAATAAGGAAAGGAAGCGGTTCCATGTACCGGGTCGATACCCACGTCCATACGTCGGAAGTCAGTCCCTGCGGCAGGCTTTCCGCTGACGAAACCGTGGAGGGATACTTAAAAGCGGGATATCACGCCATTTGTATTTCCGACCACTTTAACCGTGGCATTCTAAAACATTATGAAGGAGACTGGCGCCAGCGGGTGGAACGGTGGCTGCAGGGGTACCGCGCGGCGAAAGCGGCAGGGGACAGGCAGGGCCTGAACGTGCTGTTGGCGGCTGAGGTCAAATTGGACGAAGCCCGGCCGGATTCCCAAAACGAATACTTGCTGTACGGCCTGACCGAGGGTTTTTTGCTGGAGCAGGAAGAATTATTTGCCCTGCCGTTTCGAGACTTTGTGGGGCGGGCGCATCAGAACGGGGTCCTGGTGGTGCAGGCGCATCCGTTCCGGCCCAACATGACTATTGACGAGCCGTCGATGCTGGACGGGGTGGAAGCGTTCAACGGCAACCCCCGGCACAATTCCCGCAATGGGGAAGCGCTTGCTTTTGCGTATGACCATCGTTTGCGCCCTTTGTCCGGATCCGACTGCCACCAGGCGGAGGACCTGGGGCGAGGCGGCATCCTGGTGGAGAAGCCGGTTGTTACGTCGCGGCAGCTGCGGGATCTTATTGCGGCAAACGAGTACCGGCTGCTTCCAGAAGGCTTTGAGCAGGCTGCCGCTGGCGAATAAGAACGATAAGCTGCGCGTTCCGCGTGTTTTTTGGTGTTGTTTGCAGACTTCTTTTT
>CABQAC010000351.1 GCA_902462035.1 uncultured Eubacteriales bacterium | reverse complement strand
AAAATTTCCCCGGCGGACAACTGACGATCATCGGCGCAAACTCGCCGACCGATCTCCGTGGCCGCCCCATCAAGGTGCTGCTGGCGGACGAGGTGGACGCCTACAAAGCCAGTGCTGGCAAAGAGGGCGACCCGATCATGCTGGCCGAGGAACGCCAGACCACCTACTGGGATCACAAAACGGTGCTGGTTTCCACCCCGACCACCAAAGCCAGCAGCCGTATCCTGGACGAGTTCAACGCTTCCACACAGGAGGAATGGAACATCCCTTGCCCAAACTGCGGCAAGTACCAGCCTTTTGTGTGGGATGGGATGGTGTTCGACAAGGAGAAGTGGCCGAAGGGCGGCGTACAATACCGCTGCGCTGAATGTGGGTGCCTGGATAATGAGTTCAGGTGGAAGAAAAACAGCATCCACGGCAAGTGGGTGGCGGCACACCCTGAACGGAAAGTCCGGGGCTTCCACATGAACAAAATGGGGTCAACGCTCTGCGGCTGGAATGAGATCGTCGAGAAATTCATTGCGGCTGATCTGGACGCTTCCCGGGGCGACTACGAGAAGATGCAGGTCTTCGTGAACACGAACCTGGGTTTGCCGTGGGAGGAACCGGGCGAAACGGTAGAAACCACCGCCCTGATCGACCGCCGCGAGTTCTACGAGGCCGAGGTGCCCGACGGCGTTCTCTACTTGACTTGCGGCATTGATACCCAAGACAACCGCTTTGAGGCGGAAGTCGTGGGCTGGGGTATCGGCAAGGAAAGCTGGGGCATACGATACCAACGTATTTACGGCGACCTGAAACGGGGCCAGGTATGGGCTGACCTTGACGATTTCCTTTCCACCACATGGAAGAAGCGGGATGGCACAGAGCTTTCCATCCGTGCGGCCTGCATGGACAGCGGCGGACATTTCCCGGATCAGGTCATCAGATTTTGCAAAGAGCGGGAAGACCGCCACATTTGGGCAATCAAAGGCCGCGGCGGTATGGATGTACCCTACATCCGAAACCCGACCAAGAATAACCGCGTCGGCGGTGAGCTTTTTGTGCTGGGCGTTGACACCGGCAAAAATGCCGTGCTTGCCCGGTTGAAAGTGCTTATCAAGGGTCCGAACTACTGTCACTTCCCGGCGGGGCAGGACGCAGGCTATGACGAGAATTATTTTAAGATGCTGACGGCAGAGCATAAAGTGACCCGCTGGAAGGGCGGGCGCAAGGTGGAACGGTGGGAGCTGAAAGACCCGGCGCAGAAGCGCAATGAGGCTTTTGACATCAGAAACTATGCCACCGCCGCGCTGGAAATCAGCAATCCCCCCGGCCTGGAAATCCCGGGCGAGGATGCACCGCGCCCGGCAAAGCCGCAGCACCAGTACCGCAGAAGAAGATCGGGAGGAATTTAACCGATGTCGATCATATCAAAAGAAATCGCAAAGCAGCATTTGGAGATGTGGCTCAAGGCGGAGGAAGCAGTTTCTACCGGCCAGAGCTACCAGATCGAGCAGATGCAGCTTACCCGCGCCAGCCTGAAACAAATCCGGGAAAGCATTTCCTTTTGGGAGGGAAAGGTGGCAGAAGCCGAGCGGGAGGAACAGGGGCGGGGCAGAAACCGTATCTACCATTTCGCCCCGCATGATGTGTAAGGACGGTGGGAACCATGGTAAATATTCTGGATAAGGCAATCGCGGCGGTTTCCCCCATTGCGGGCTATCGCCGCGCCACGGCCAGAGCCGCCCTGTCCATCCTGAACAACGGCACGGGCTATGGAAACTATGGCGCATCCCATACGTCCAGAGCCATGCGCAGCTGGCACGTCGGCGGCGGATCGTCAAAAGAGGACATCGAGGACAACCTTGATACCCTGCGCAAGCGGAGCCGGGATGCTTACATGGGTA
>CABQAC010000350.1 GCA_902462035.1 uncultured Eubacteriales bacterium | reverse complement strand
CAAACAGGTCGCCAACGGCACTTCTCTCGAAACCGCTGTGGAAGTAATTGTCGCCATCGATGATGCGGATAAAAATATCAAGCCCGGATTTTCAGCCAACGCGAAAATATTGGTAGAGGAAATCCCCAATGCTTTAATCATTCCCTATGATTGCGTGCGGGGGGATGATGACGCCAGCGAATACGTTTATGTCTGGCGGGACGGCCAGGCCATAAAAATTGGGATAAAAGCCCAAAAAGAGACTGAAACCGGTTTTTTGGTACATGCGGAAAGCGGGCTGCGGGACGGCGATATCATATTTACCAATCCGGAACTTGTTGCAAAAAGCAAAAATGTAACGCCGGTGCTGCAGAACGGAGGGGAAGAGCATGCTTGATTCGGTGCGCGGCGCCACCCGCAATCTAGTCCGCAAGTGGAACCGCTCTTGCCTCACCATTCTTGGTATCGCCATCGGCGTCGCTTCGGTCGTCGTCATCAGTTCTATTGGAGAATATGGAAAAAGCAGCGTAGAGACCGAACTGGAGAGCCTCGGGCTGGGCGGCATTATGGTTTCTACCTCCAGTGCGGATCAAGAGGGGATGGGGGATCATGAACTGGAAGCTATCAAAGCGATGGCAGACGTAAAATACGCCATGCCGCTTACCATGTACTATTCCACGGTTACCGTACGCAACCAAGTCTCCGATACCGTCATTCTGGGGGTGGACTCCGGCGCCCAAAAGATTATTTCTATGGATATTTTATACGGCAGAACTTTTTACCGCAGTGACATCGATTCTAACGCCAAAGTATGTTTGGTGGATCAAAACCTGGCAAATTCGGCTTATCACCGGGATAATATTGTCGGAAAGAAAATACTGCTGTGCTTTAATGGCGTAAACGAGGAATTCACGGTAATTGGCATTACAAAAACCGGTAGCGGCATGTTGCAAAGTATGATGGGCAGCTATATTCCATCTTTCGTATATATCCCTTATTCCACCTGCCAAAACGCGGTTGGTCTTGCCAATTACCAGCAAATCGCGGTGCGGCTGAAAGACGAAACCAATGTGGACGATGTGACTGCCGAAATCGTCAAATCGCTGGATCAAAAAAAAGGGTATAGCGGGAAATATACGGCCGAAAACTTAGCCAAGGAAAAAGATGGATTAAATAACCTTCTAAACATTGTAACGCTGTCGCTGACTGCGATCAGCGGAATTTCGTTGCTGGTTGCAAGTCTCAGCGTTATGACGATGATGCTGGTGTCGGTTCATGAAAGGACCAGAGAAATCGGCATAAAAAAATCCATCGGTGCCAGCCGCAGAAAAATCATGTTGGAATTTTTAGTAGAAGCCGCTGTACTGGCATTGATCGGAAACATTATCGGAACGTTGCTTGGCATGGCCATCACATACGGCGCCGGCCTTTCCTTGGGAATCAGAATTTCTTTTCGAATGGATATCATATTCATCACGACAGTATTTTCAGTATTTACCGGAATGGTCTTCGGCGTGTATCCAGCGGGTAAGGCGGCAAAACTCAAACCCGTTGATGCGCTTCATGTTGAATAGTGGGCTTCCTGGGGATTTCTTGATTTTCTCTTGGAATCCCCCTTCTAATTATACAAAATTTTTCGTTTTGCGTGTGCTTTACACGCGCCGCCATGGCATGGTGATGTCCCTTTTCGTTTGTCGTGGTGCCGACCTCCGGCGCGGAGCGGTGGGGCGTCGGCTGTTTGCTGGCTGCCACGGCGGACGGATGCTGTCAAGGGTGCGCTTTGCGCACTTGCTTTGCCCTTGACGGCGTTCGGTTGGCGTGGTATTTTCCCTAGGCTTGGCGTGCGGTTGAGCCGTGGGCTGTGGCATGGAACAATTGTTCCGTACCCGCGCGGGGGCGCTGATGGTTAC
>CABQAC010000349.1 GCA_902462035.1 uncultured Eubacteriales bacterium | reverse complement strand
TCACCTCCAGCACCGCGCCGCCGCCTGCTGCTGCGGCCCAAACGCGCAGATCCCCGGCCGCCAGCCAGTAACCGCAAGCGACCGCGGCCAAAGCCAAAACAGCGGCGGCCGGTATCATCCATCTTCTTCCCATTGCATATTCCCGTATTTTCATATCGGCCGCGACGTCCTTTCTACTTCCCTTAGGATTCCCCTGAAAAACTTTTGTCCACCGTAATGACGCAATAGAAGGTGGGTTCCCGCTCCTGCATCTTCTGGGTGACCGCTTCCTCCAGCTCGCAGTTGGTCATGGAAAAACGGTGGGGCACCAGCAGGTCGAAGATTAGGTTGGTGTGGGTGATGCCGTCCACCATCCGGAAATCGTGGAAACTGAGATCCGGGTGGATTTGGCGCAGCACCTCTTCCAATTCCTGCCGCACCGCGTTGACCCGCTCGTTATTGGTTTGGATGGGATCCATGTGAATAACCGCGTGCACCTGGAGTTTTTCGCCTAATTCCCGTTCGATCAGGTCAATCATATCGTGGCTACGGATGATGTCCTCCTCGGCCGAGACCTCCGCATGGAGGGAGGCCAAAATGCGGCCGGGGCCATAGTTGTGCACAATCAGGTCATGAATACCCAGCACGCCCTCGTGGTCCAGCACCAGGTTTTTTATCTGCTCCACCAGCGCGGGATCCGGCGCCTGGCCGAGCAGCGGGTCCAGGGTATCCTTCAGCGCCTTGATTCCGGCGATAAAGACCAGAACCGCCACCAAAGCGCCCATGTAACCGTCGATATTGGCGCCGGACAACATGCTGACGATTACCGAGACGAGTACCGCGGTAGTGGCCGCCACGTCGGAAATGCTGTCGGTCATGGCGGCCTTCAGGGAAGCCGATCCAATGCGGTTGCCCACGCTGCGGTAAAAAAGGCCCATCAGCAGCTTGCCCGCGATCGCTATCGCAAGCACCAAAATCGCGGGCATGCCGCTTTCCACCGCCTGGGGATGGAGGATTTTATCCACCGCATCCAGAAACAGCTGGACGCCCACCAACAAAATAAGGAACGCCACCACCATGCCGGTGACGTATTCTGCCCTGCCGTGGCCAAAGGGATGTTCCCGGTCGGCTGGTTTGCCCGAAATTCGAAACCCAATGAGGGTTACCAAAGAAGAACCCACATCGGACAGGTTGTTAAAAGCGTCCGCTGTAATGGCGATGGAATTGGACAGCGCGCCCACTGTGAATTTGGCCGCAAACAGAAGGAGGTTGCAGCACACGCCCACCACGCCGGCGAACACGCCGTACCGGGAGCGCACTTTCACGCCGCCGGGCGCTTCTCCTTCCCGGACCAACCATCTGTCAAGTATATTTGCCATGGGCTTTTCCCTCCTTTATCCTTTTGGCGGCCGGCCCGTTCCAAAGGAAACCAGCGCCGCGCCATTTTCCCGCAGCCAGCCGCACCGCGCCGTGTAGTCTGGGCAGGACTGATCCACCAGCCGCCAAAAACGGGCGGAATGGTTATGTTCTTTTGTGTGGCACAGTTCGTGCAGAATGACCGCGTCCACCGTGGCGGGGGGCGCCATGATCAGCCGCCAGGAAAAATTAAGGCCTCCCTGCCGGTTACAAGATCCATACCGGCCTTTGGCCGAAGTGATTCTGACACCGTTATGGGTAAACCCGTGCCGCCGCGCAAGCTCCGCCGCCCGCGCGCTCAGATATGCCCGCGCCTGGTCCCGGTACCACGCCACAAGCCGCTGCTCCCGTTCCTCCAAGGCGCCGGGCACCAGAAGGGCGCTGCCCCGGCGGGCCACACAGCCGTATTCGCCAGGGTCAAGGAATAGTTCCTCCCCCAGCAGCCAGAAGGATTCCCCCGCCGCGAAGGCATGCGGCGGGTGGCGCCGCGCCCGTTCCTGAACCAGCGTTTGCTGGCGCAGGATCCAGTCCT
>CABQAC010000348.1 GCA_902462035.1 uncultured Eubacteriales bacterium | reverse complement strand
CACCATGATGCCGCCGCCGGTCAGCATATTGCCCAGCTGGGCAATGTACCGCCCGTATTCGATGGGCTGGTTAAAGGGTTGGGTAAACCGGGTGGAAACCAGCAGCGCGAAATTGGTGTTTTCGGTGTGTTTGTCTTCGTCGGCATAGCTGTGGCCGTTTACCACCGCAATGCCGCCGTCGTAATGCTCCTCGCTGACAATACCGCCCGGGTTCATGCAGAAGGTGCGCACCTTGTTTTCGAAGGTGTCGGAATAATAAACCAGTTTGGCCTCGTATAGCGATTTGGTCAGGTGGTCCATCACCGCGTTGGGCACCTCCACCCGCACGCCGATGTCCACTTCGTTGTTGCGGGTCTGGATGCCGTTGGCCTGGGCCACCTTGTGCAGCCAGTCCGCCCCGCCCCGGCCGGGCGCCGCGACCACATAGTCCGCCCGCTTCAGCGTCCGTTCGCCCTTACGGTTTGTCAGCCACACGCCCTTGGCCTGGCCGTCTTCGGTCAAAATGCTCTCGGCCGTGGTATATTCCAAAAACTCAAAGTTTTTTTGGCCGATCAAATAATCATACATGCCCCGCAGCACCTGGAAGGAGTACTCGGTCCCCATATGGCGCACCGGGCAGGGAATCAGCTTGATGTTGTATTTTTTCGCTTCGTAAGATACTTCCTCCGCCTTTTTGTCCCCTTGGCCGTACACCTTGGCCGGCGCGCCGAAGCCCAGGTAAATGCTGTCGGCGTAACGGATGTACGCCTTGGCCTCGTCCACGCTCATATAATCGGTGATATTGCCGCCCACTTCCTCCGACAGGCTCAGCTTGCCGTCGGAAAAAGCCCCGGCGCCGGCCCAGCCGTTCATGATGTTGCACGGCTGGCAGGACACGCACTGCCCACTGGTACGGGCCGGGCAGGAGCGCCGCTGGATGGTGCTGCCGCTGTCCACCAGCAGCACTTTTTTATCCGGCGCCTTTTTGTTCAGCTCCAGCGCGGTAAAAATCCCCGCGGGGCCCGCGCCTACAATAATCACGTCGTAATCGCACACGGTGCGTCACACCTTTCCACATTGTTACGGACCAATTTATGGTCCGACAGATTTTAAGCGGCTTATTTTTCGCCTACTTTGCACAAACCAATTAAATATACACGAAATTTTACCCAATGTCAATTGGTTTTTTTGCCAATTTCTCCAGCCTTATTTCTACAGCAGCCCGGGGCGCCCTTCCCGGTTGTGTTTTGCCCAGGTATTTGATATAATCGGTCCTGTACATACAACTTGGCCGCTGGTCAAAGTACTTGCCGGCACCATCTTACTTGCTGGGCGCGCACAGGGCCTTTCCAGCGGGCCGCCAGGCAGCGCGCGCCCCGCCTGAGCGAAAGGACGGTTAAAACGGATGAGAATTCTGCGCGCGATGACCCAAACCGAGTGGGACACGGTCTGCCAACAGCAGTATTACGGCCAGGCGGAACTGAAACGGTGCGGTTTTATCCACTGCGCCACCGCCGAAACCATTTTGGAAGTGCTGGAGCGCCATTTCCGCAACATAGAAGAACCGGTTGTACTGCTTTACATCGAAACCGACCGGGTCATCCACCAAATTAAATGGGAGGACCGCCATTTTCGCGGGGTGGATTACCCCCATGTCTGCGGGGCGCTCAACTTATCGGCCGTGGACCGGGTGGTACCTGTTCCGACCGGCCGCAGCGGCGATTTTATGCTGCCGCCGGATTTGATGTAACGCATTGTTGTCACGGAAAGGCATGGGAATGGCATGACGAACAAACCAAAGCATTTGCAGCTGCGGGAATGGCTGCAGGAACAGTTGGACAAGGGCGCGTTTCAGGGCGGGGACCGGCTGCCGTCGGAAAACGAGCTGGCCGCCCGGTTTGGAATCAGCCGCCAGACGGTGCGCCAGGCGGTGGGCGCGCTGGAGGGCGAGGGGCTGCTTGT
>CABQAC010000347.1 GCA_902462035.1 uncultured Eubacteriales bacterium | reverse complement strand
GCCCCGCTGGCCGCCGCGCTGGCGCTGGGTGCGCTTGCGGGCATAATCGTCATGAAGCGGGGGCCTGCCAAGTTGACCGCCGCCGCGGCTGTGGCCATCCTTTCCGGCGTAGAAGCCGTGGCATTCGAGGCCATTACCGACCGGCACCTGTATGGGGAAGCTTCGCTCGGCTGGTCGCTGGTGGTGCTGGTGGCCTGTTTGTTCATCGCGCTGATCTTTTTGCTGATCGGCCGCAAGCGCCGCTGGAAGGAATCCATTAAAAAGCGAATCCACATTTGAGTGAAAGGGTTTGTAACCCCGGGGAGGTGTAGCGCGGTGCGTCTTGTGTTGACAAGAGATCTGTCCGGCGCGGAAACGCGGTTCCGCGTTTACGACGACCTGGGCAGGCTGTCTTACCGGGTGGAAGGGGAATACGCCGAAACCGGCAGCGTTCAGCGCTTGCTGTGCGCGGACGGACGCGAAATCGCCGCCGTCAGCCAAAAAAAACCGGTTAAATCGGTGTATACGGTGTCGGTCGGCGGGGTGCCCGCCATCCGGATTTTCCGCAGTTTTCATTATATTTACCCCTGCTGCCGGTTGTTTGACTTAGGATGGCGGATTCGGGGCAACCTATTGCATCAGGAATACGAAGTTTTAAGCCTGCACGACACGGTAATCCTGGAACAGAAGCGCATATGGTCCAGCTTGGGGGAAAGTTTCGAACTGATCATTCCCAACCCCAAATATCAGGTCGCTTGTTTGGGCATTGCGGTGGCGGTAAACGATACCACTCCCGTGGGGCCGGGTACCATTCTGGCGCGGGAATAACGGCTTTACTAAAAAAGATGTAAAATTCCTGCAAATTTTCTGCACCGGTATGGGAAAAACCCCTGCCGGTGCCGATTTTTGTATGATATAATAACTTTATACTGTGTTTTGGCGGCGGCCTGTTTTTCGTTTGTGTGCCGGCGCTATGGCAGGCATAAGCCCACGGAAAAAAGAAAAGCCGCTGCCAAACTGGAACGCGCGGTTTCAAAAACCAGCAGCCGGGCGGCGCCGGCGGGATGGTCAAATCAGATCGAGGAGTATGAAAGCATGGATACGAGAGACGATTTACGGAATATTGCAATTATTGCCCACGTTGACCACGGCAAAACCACCTTGGTGGACCAGATGCTGCGGCAAAGCGGCGTATTCCGCGCCAACGAGGCCGTGGCGGAGCGGGTGATGGACTCCAACGATCTGGAACGGGAGCGCGGGATAACCATCTTGGCCAAAAACACCGCGGTCATGTACCAGGGTACTAAAATCAATATTGTGGATACCCCCGGCCATGCCGATTTCGGCGGCGAGGTGGAACGCATTTTGATGATGGTTGACGGCGTGCTGCTGCTGGTGGATGCTTTTGAAGGCTGTATGCCGCAGACTCGTTTTGTACTGAAAAAGGCGCTGGGACTTGGCAAAAAGCCGGTGGTGGTGGTCAATAAGATCGACCGGCCCGGCGCGCGCCCTGCCGAAGTGGTGGATGAAATTTTAGATTTGTTTATCGAACTGGGCGCGGACGAGGACCAGCTCGATTTCCCTGTAATCTACGCTTCCGGGCGGGACGGGTACGCCAGTGACTCGCCGGACGTTCAAGGGACCGACATGACCCCGCTGTTCCAAATGATTATCCGTGAAGTGCCCGCTCCCAAGGGCGAAATGGACGGCCCAATGCAGATTCTGTTTTCCAATATCGATTATGACGAATATGTCGGCCGGGTGGGCATTGGCCGTGTAGAGCGCGGAAGCGTAAAAGTGGGGCAGGCCGCGGTGCTGTGCAAGCGGGATGGCGGAACCCAGAACGTGCGGATTACCAAACTGTACCAGTTTGAGGGGCTAAAGCGGGTGGATGTGGAAGAAGCCAGGCTGGGCGACCTGGTGGCCGTGGCCGGGATAACCGATCTGAACATCGGCGAAACCGCCTG
>CABQAC010000346.1 GCA_902462035.1 uncultured Eubacteriales bacterium | reverse complement strand
ACCCAGGGCGGGGACGTTTCCTCTCAAAAAAATGCGGCATCCGGGGGCGTGTCCTCGCAGAAAGGACCTCAATCGCCGTCCTCCCAGGCTGTGTCCTCCCAGAATGGAGCACAATCGCCGTCCTCCCAAACTTCGGTATCCTCCCAATCGGCTTCCTCGCAAAAGACGTCGTCCCAAACCTCCTCCAAAATATCCGGACCGGCGGTGGAGACCGGGCACGACACCAGCGACGCGGTCAAAGGGAATTACTACAACAATAACATCGAGCCGTATAACTCCAATTACGTCACCGTGTGCGGAGACTACGCGCTGGAGATTTTTGGCGGCGCCAGTTCGAAAAAGTATTCCGATACGGTGACCAACTTTGCCAACAAATATCCTTCGGTAAAAGTGTCCTGCGGGATCATTCCCATCAGCTCCGCCTTCAACGCGCCTCCTAAGTATTCCAACCAGTATGCCATGCAGCAAAAGTCGATTCAGACCATGTACGGCAACATGGGCGCAAACGTGAACAAGATCGACATCCTGGGAACGCTGACCGGCCATAAAGGGGAATACCTGTATTACCGGACCGACCACCATTGGACTTCCCTGGGCGCTTACTATGCTTATGCGGCGTACATGAAAAGTATCGGCATGAACCCCAACGACCTTTCCGGCTACGACACGGTCAAAACCACCGGGTATATCGGCTCGCTTTATTCCCTATGCGCCAACCCCAAACCGGCCAGCCTGAAAGCCAATCCGGACTATACCATCGGCAGGCTGCCCCATGTGGCCTATACCCTGACTTACGGCACGACGTTTGACCCCACGATAAAGGCGAGCGCCATCAACCCCAAAGCGGCGGGGTACCTCATGTTTATCAACGGGGACCAGGCGGTGACCAAGATTGTGACCGAGAATAAGAACGGCCGGAAACTGGCGGTGTTCAAAGAGTCCTTCGGCAACGCCGTGGTTCCATATTTGATCGACCATTTCGAGGAGATTTATGTCATCGATATCCGCAAGGAAACGCCGAGCGTCGCAGCCTTGATGAAGCAGAAGGGGATTACCGACGCGCTGATCCTCAACTACGTGATGGGCGCGGCGGGCGGCCATGTGTCGGTGCTGGAGAAAAAACTCGCAAGCTAAAAGATTTCAACCAAAAAGACCGCCGGCGGCAAGTAATTGCCGTCGGCGGTCTTTTACGAGGAACTACCGCTGCAATACGGCGGTGATTTCCCCCACGTACAAGGTATGGTAGTCTTTTTCCGGGTACCATTGTGCATCCTGTTCCGGCGCGGTAAAGCAATCGGGCCGCATGGGCTGCGCGTACAGTTTTTTACAGAACACCGCCAGCCTGCTTTCCTCAAAATACGGAATGCCGTCACGGTGCAGGACCGTCAGCCCGGCGGTTTTGATTTTGTCTTCGTCCCGGCCCGAAACCGTGCCCAGATAGCTGAGCTTTTTGCGGTATTCCTCCGGGAAAAAGGTCAGCGAAAAACCATCCGAACCGTCCACGAATTCTTTTGTGTACCGCTGGGGCCGAATGAAAATGAACGCGACGTTTTTTCCCCACAATACTCCCAGCCCGCCCCAGGAGGCGGTCATGGTATTGGGCGCCCCGTCCCGTTCGGCGGTAATAAGGGCCCATTCCTTGCCAATGAGCCGGAACGGGTTATCCTGCAGCGATTCCGGCAAGACTTCCACAAACGATGCCATATGCAAAACTCCTTTTTCGCGGATTGAGGGAGACGTTTACATTCCCCCCTTCTTGCATTATAATCAAAATAGCAGAAAAAGGATAGCCCCACTTGAAAAAAAGAAAGGCGGTAATCCGATGGATCCGATAAAAATCGGAATGGTTGGCTGCGGATGGTATGGCAACGTGCATTTGGACACGCTGCTGCAAACCCCGGGGGTAGAGGTGGCGGCCTTGGCGACCGCAAACGCGGCCCGGTTGGCCGAACCCGGCAAAAAG
>CABQAC010000345.1 GCA_902462035.1 uncultured Eubacteriales bacterium | reverse complement strand
CGCAGCCAACGCACAGCAGCGCGTAAACCGTGTCGTTTTGAATCGCCAACGGGCCGGACCGGAACAGCCGCAAAAACAGCCGGTGGACCAGGTACAGTTCGTAAGAAATCCCCCCCGCCCAGCGCAGGACGGGATTGCCAAACCGAAGCCTGGGCATTAAAATCAAAAAGCAGCACAGGAACAGCAGGGAACTGAGGATGGAGAACTCCTGGGTGATGACCCACGGTGCGATTTGCAGAAAAGATAACAGCTGGAACAACTCCCGGCACGCAAGGAAAACCGCGAGCAGCCAAACGTACCGCTTGGCTTTGTACTGCCGCAGAAAGGCGTCAATCCGGGCCTTGTGGTAAGCGTAGGCCACGCCGAGCGCGAAGCCCCCGGCGCTGATAAACCACCACATCCCCACACCGGCGGCCATGCACACCGTCATATAAACCGCTGTACCCGCGTACACCGCCAGTTCGGCGTGCCGCCGGGACAGCCGGGAAAACGCGGTGTGGAACACAACGTAAAGCAGCAGCAGCGAAGGCACATACCATGCGTCTTCATTGAGCGGCCACCCCCCCAGCAGGGAAAGCGCCCAGTCCGCCGGAGAGCGCTGGACCCCCATCAGCAGGTCGTAGCCCGCGTATACCAGGTTCATTCCCCAAAATGGGAGCAGCAGCTTCAACAGCCGACGGCGGTAAAAGCTGTTCACATACCCCGGTTTTGTCTGAACGCTCTGTGCCAGTCCATAACCGGAGTAAAAATAGAACAGGGAGACCGCCATAAACCCCAGGCCGGCAAAAACCGACAGCCCGCTGGGGATAGGGGTGCGCTGGGACAGATGATGCAGCATCACCACCAGCGCGGCGGTTCCCCGCACCGAAGCGGCGCCCTCCGGGTTCAGAAAGCGCGGGTTTTCCCCCGCGTCCCCCTGCTCCCGTTTGGTCTTCCAGCAAACCGCAGCCACAAACAGCACCGTAAGCAGCAGCATGGCCGGTTCCCCCTCCCTTGTGGTCTATCTACAGCATACCGTACAAAACGAACGAATCCGCTGTCTTGTTTCTGAAGAAAGAGGGAGAAAATTTTTACATATTTATGACAAAAGAACACGCCGCGGAAAAACCGCGGCGTGAAAGTGATTTACAAGCAATCCATCAAACGCAGATAAAAGGAAACGCATTGGGCAATTTTTTCCACCGAGACCCGCTCGTTGTCACTGTGAATCAGACCCCGTTCCTCTTTGGAAAGCTCCATGGCCGAAAAGCGGTAAACCCGGCCGCAGATCGATTCGTAATTACGGGAATCGCTGCCCGCCATCATCAGGTAAGGGGAAGCGATGGTCCCGGGCCAATTTTGGCCGATCACCCGTTCCAGCAGCCGGAATTCGTCGGTGTCCGCGGGGCTGTAAGCCGATGGCTCCACCCCGTACAGCTTGGTAACCTCCACCCGTTCGTCCGCCACCACACGCCGTATCCGTTCCAGGGACGCGTCCACCCCGTCGCCGCAATTCAACCGCAGGTTCACGGTGGCGGTCGCGTCGGCGGGCAGCACGTTGGACTGCTGGCCGCCCCGGACCATGGTGGCCGCGCAGGTGGTGCGCAGCAAAGCGTTCAATTCCCCGCCCGCCTTGGCAAAAATCTTTTTGACCACCGGTAAAAACAGCCACAGGTTGGCAAACACCAAACGGATGCCGAAGGATTTAGATTGCCTGCCCAGCCGGTCAAACAGCTCGTAAACCGCTGGGGACGGACGCATGGGGAACGGATTGGATTCGATGCGGGTCACCGCCCGGGCTACAATACCCACCGCCGTGTGTGCCGGGGGCGCCGAGGAATGGCCCCCTGCGGAACGGGCGGTCAGCTCGATATCCATCCGCCCCTTTTCCGCCAGGCCGATCACCGCGCAGGGGCAGTCGACACCGGGAAAAATACCCCGCACAATAGCGCCGCCCTCGTCCAAAACCAGCCGGGGGGCAGATC
>CABQAC010000344.1 GCA_902462035.1 uncultured Eubacteriales bacterium | reverse complement strand
AGCGGCGGGAAGGTTTGTTCCCGCCGCGGACAAAAAAAGGGCTAGGCTTTCCCGGCGCAGCCGCAGACCTTCATGCGCCCCATGACCAGCTTCTGCACCGCCTCGCGGCCCGCTTTGCTGTACACCTTGGGGTCGAAGGTGTTCGGTTTTTCCTGTAAAACAGCCTTGACGGCGTCGCTGTAGGCAATGCGCAGCTCGGTGGCAAAGTTGACCTTGCAGATGCCCCGGCGGATACATTCCTGCACCGATTCGTCCGAAAGGCCGGAAGCGCCGTGCAGCACCAGCGGTATGGACACCGCCGCCCGGATTTCGGACAGGCGGTTGACGTCGAGCACCGGGGTGCCCTGGTACACGCCGTGGGCGGTGCCGATGCCCACAGCCAGCGAACCGACGCCGGTGCGCGCGGCAAATTCGGCGGCTTGCTGGGGGTTGGTATACACGTCGCCGGAGGATTCCAAATCGTCCTCCTTGCCGCCCACCATCCCCAGCTCCGCTTCCACCGAAACGGCGGAGGGCGCGCAGGCGTCCTGCACCGAACGGGTTACGGCGATGTTGTCCTCGAAGGAATGATGGGATCCGTCGATCATGATAGAGGTATACCCCACCCGCAGCGCCTGCATGGCGAGGTCGAAGCTTTCGCCGTGATCCAGGTGGATGGCAACGGGCACAGCGGCTTTTTTAGCCGCGGCGGCCGCCATGGCATAATAGTATTCCAGCCCGCCGTAACGGACGGTGGACGGCGTGGTCTGCAGGATGACCGGCGCGCGGAGTTCTTCCGCCGCGGCAACCACGGCCTGGACCATTTCCATGTTTTCCACATTGAATGCGCCGACGGCATAACCTTCCGATTGGGCTTTCCGGAGCATTTCGGCTGTTGTTGTCAGTGGCATAAATGACCTTCCTTTCGCAGAGGCAATGGAAAGAAACAAAAGAACGTTCCCGTCCAAAACATCCGTATCCTTGGCGGAAACACCGCCGGTTGAAAAAGGAGCCGTCCGTCAGCCGGGCGGCTCCGTAACAAACACGGGCCGGCGGCGCCCCGCAATTAATGGGGACACCTTACCGTTCGTAGCCCTTCCAGCCGGGGATGGTGCCGTCCACGTCCCACAAATCGAGCCACGTGTCCGCGCCCTCCCACAGGAAGACCTGCCCCTTGATCAGGCGGCAGTTGCGGTCAACGCTTTTCAGCTCCTCAATTTCCTCGTAGGTCAGCGGATCCTCGGTGGCACACTTCAGGTTGCTCAGATACTCGTTGCGGCGCACCGAGAAGGGAATCGGAATCTGCCCCCGGGTGACGGCCCACTTAACACAGATGACAGCCGGATGCACACCATGGGCGGCGGCAATCTTCTTAACCACCGGCTGTTCGATGTCGGTCAGGTCGTCCTCGGTTTTGTCGCGGTCGGGCCGGGTGGGGGAGCCGATGGGGCAGAAGCCCACGGGCTGGATGTTATGGTCCAGGCAGAAACGGAACAGTTCTCCCTGCTGGAAGCAGGGGTGCAGCTCCATTTCGTTGATGGCGGGCTGAATTTTTGCGTCCCGCAGAATCAGCTGAAGTTTGGGGATGGTGACGTTAGAGGTGCCGATGTGTTTTACCAGGCCCATTTCCACCAGCTGTTCCATCGCGCGCCAGGTCTCCATAAATTCTTCGTGGATGTAGGGGCGGGAGTCGGGATTGCGGGTATCCACGTCGCAGCCCGGGGGATGGTAGTTCGGGAAAGGCCAGTGGACCAGGTAGCAGTCCAGGTAATCGAGCTGTAAATCTTTCAGGGATTTTTTGCAGGCTTCGATAACATCAGCGGGTTTGTGTTTGTCGTTCCAGACTTTGGACATGATGAACACGTCTTCGCGGGGCAGTCCCTCATCGAATGCTTCCTTGAGCACCTGGCCGATGAGCTCCTCGTTGTAATAGCAGGCGGCGCAGTCCACGAAACGGTAGCCCGCGCGCAGCGCGCCGGCGACGG
>CABQAC010000343.1 GCA_902462035.1 uncultured Eubacteriales bacterium | reverse complement strand
CTTATATCCGCAATGAGGACAACTTTTTGCAGTATCAGATATTTCCTCGGGCCGCCAACCGGCGGGAGCATGACCTGCTCCGCTGCCTGCAGGCCATCGGCAATCCGGCAAAGGAGAATAGCACCATAGAGGAGGAATTGCGCCGCCTTCACAGCGAAGTGCAGGCGCTGCGGCGCCAAACGGACCAGGAACGGGAGGAATGCCGCAATTATGTGGCCAGTTGGGCCGAAAAGGCCGCCGTTCCGCTGGAATCGATACGGCAGGTCAAAGAGGCGCTGCAAAAAGAAAACAACCCCGCCTGCCTGTACCTTGAACGGGAGCGGCTGGCGCTTTACGCGATGTTCGAGCAGTTGCAAAGCTATTTTTCCTGCGCGGCCGGCAACACCCGGGTGGCGGTGGCGGAAGTGGAGTTGTCCAAGCTGGTCAGTGAAGCGGTTACCCGGAACGCCAAGCTGTTCAACGCAAAATCCATCGGGTTGAAACGGGCGGTGAACAAGGCAAAGGTCTATTCAGATCCCCGGCTGCTTTCGGCGGCGCTGGATTTGCTGCTGGACAACGCGGTCAAGTTCAGCGGGGAAGGGGCGGTGCTGGGCCTTACCTGCCGCGAAACGCCGGAAGGGATCCGCCTGGCGGTGGAGGACAGCGGCACGGGCATTCCGTCCGAGGAATTGCCCAAAATTTTCGATAAGGGCTTTACCGGCGTGCAAGCGCCCGCCGGTTCGCCGGGTATGGGCTTGTACCTGGTCAAATCCTATCTGGATTTGCTGGGCCATCCGGTCACGGTGGAATCTCAGCTCCGCCGGGGCACCCGGGTCAGTATTCTATTTTGCCCGCCTTACCCGGCCGATACAGCCCAGCCGCAGAACGAATAACCAAACGGCCTGCCGGTTCGCCAGCGCAAAAAAGGACCAAGCGGAATATTCCGCTTGGTCCTTTTTTATTCCAAATCTTGACAGAATAATGAATTGCCATTATATTGTAGATATAAGAAATATTTTTTGAGAAGATAAAAAAGAAGGGCTGGATATGCTAAAAAAAATAATTCCCATATTTATCTGTCTGGCTTTTCTCGCGTTACCAAGCTGCGCGAAACCTCCTGTTCCCAAGACTTTTGGCGGGGTTCCTTGTCCGATTGCCGAGCTTCAATGGGGGATGTCATTGGTGAATTGCTTGGATTCTCTTGCCATATCAATGGATAACGTTAAAATTGTCCAAACACTGCCCGGGGACGAGGATGGATCGTTCGACACGCAAAGCGTTTTGTTCGACGCGCCAAAGGATATGAGAATTTATGGTTATCCGGTCGTTCGGGTGTTTTTGGAATTCTGGCAGCAAACGAAAACCCAAAAGAATATAGGGCTGGTTGATGTAACGCTGGATTTCGGCAAAGACTTGCCGGTCGAGGCGCTGCAGCGGAATGTGGAAAAACTGACGGCCCGGTTTGTGGTGCGCAGAAACGGCCGTTTGGAATCTCTCAAAACGCTGGAGGACACCGAACCGCTATTGGCATATAATTATTTTAATGACCAAACGGCGTCAGGTCATCCGGCGGAGGAAAGGGACCCTTACGGCGTTATTTCGGTTGGCAGGCCCTATGGGTATACCTCCGTTAAAGTCAATAATGCTATTGCGATGCTCCTGCATTCGAGCGAGAAGGATTTGGAAAAAACGGAAAAGGTTTATCCTTAAACTCGTCAAAAAGGAGACTCGGGCCAAAATACCCGGGTCTCCTTTCCTAATGCCAGCCTCCTATTCTGTTTCCTCCGGCGTAAATACCGTCTCCAGCACCCGGCCGGAACAGGCGGGCGAGTAAACAAAACGGTCGATGTGGTCCTCCTGGCAGAAATATTGGGGCTGTGTGGGCAGGTAGTCGTATTGGAAGGTGTCGATGATGATCAGCTTGATCTTCATTTTTTCCGGAATCAGGTTTTTGATGTATACGCTGGCTTGCTGTCCGGGCTTTACGCCTTC
>CABQAC010000342.1 GCA_902462035.1 uncultured Eubacteriales bacterium | reverse complement strand
CCGGGAACAGATATCGGAATCGACCTTGGCACTGCCAATCTTTTAATTTACATTCACGGAAAAGGGATTGTACTGGAGGAGCCGACCATTGTCGCGGTGGATAACGAAACGGAGGAGATTATCGCATATGGCCGGGAAGCCCAGAAAATGCTGGGCCGTACCTCCGATCGGATCCGGGTGGTTTGCCCGCTGAGCAACGGCGTTATTTCCGATTATGATTTGACCGAGCAGATGATCATGCGGTTTGTCAAGCAAGTGGCCAGCAGCATGATGTTCATGCCCCGGGTGGTGGTCTGCATTCCCGGCGAGGTGACCGAAGTAGAGCGCCGCGCTGTTATCGATGCGGTTCACGCTGCGGGCGCGCGGAAAATATGCCTGGTGGAGGAACCGGTGGCAGCGGCCATGGGCGCTGGCCTGGATATTTCCTCCCCGCATGGGTGTATGGTGGTAGACATCGGGGCGGGTACGACCGATATCGCGGTTATCTCTTTGGGCGGGATGGCGGTCAACCGGTCCATCGAGCTGGCGGGCAACGCGTTTGACGAGGATATTATCAAGTATGTGCGCCGCAAATATAATATCATCATCGGCAAACGCATGGCAGAGCAAGCAAAAATCGCGGCCGGCTGCGTATTTCCCCGCTTGCCGGAGGAGGCGGTGGCGCCTTTCCGCGTCAAAGGGCGCAATGCGCTGACCGGCCTGCCACAGGCGGTGGAGATTACCAGCGAGGAAATTATGGAAGCGATTCTGCCCTCCGCCATGCTGATTGTGCGGGAAGTGCAGTCGTTGCTGGAGGAAACGCCGCCGGAACTGCTCGGCGACGTTTATACCGACGGTATGATGCTGACTGGGGGCGGCGCGCTGCTGTGCGGATTTGACCAACTGTTGTCTAAAAAAACGAAGATGCCGGTTCGCGTGGCGGAGGAACCGCTGCATTGCGTGGCCAAGGGCGCGGGTATGTGCTTGAGCTTTATCGACGCCATGGATACCGAGGGACAGGGGTCTTTAAATCCGCTGTCCGAGTAGGGGCGGCAAGCCGAATTTGTCCGGCAAATAATTTGATGCGGGCGGCGGGTTGCCGCCCGCTTTTTTGGCGTGAAAAAGATGCCGCGGTTGCCAGAACCGTTTTCCCATATCGGCCGGAAGGCCGGATCCGTTCATTTTGCGGGACAACTGCGATGATTGTAAAGTTTACCGCTTTTATTCCCGCGGCAAATATCTGGAAATGGGGAAAAGTCGCATAAAGATTGAAAAAAAAGCACGTTTGTGATATGATAATTTTGATTTTTTGTTCGAAGGAAGGCGAACATTCGGCCTTCCGCACGATTTGGCTTGCCCCTGGCATGTGGGAAAGGGTTTGGTTCCATGCGAAAAAAAAGGTTGATTTCCATTGTATTATTGGCGCTCGTTATCCTGATGCTGCCGTTTCACAGTGTGTTTTCGGAGGAATCGGCACCGCAGCGGGCGGATGCCGGGACAGGGATAGCGGACGCTGCGCTGGCGGGCGCGGTGCGGAAAGCGCTGGGGCTGGCGGACGGGGCTGCCATTGACGCGCAGGCATTGGCCTCGTTAGAGAAGCTGGACGCGTCCGGGCTGGGCATTGCGTCGCTGGACGGGCTGGAAAACGCGGCGAGCCTAACATGGCTGAACCTTGGGGACAACCAGTTGGACAGCGCGGCGGTAGCGGTGCTGGTCCAGCTCAAAAAACTGCAAAAGTTAGATGTATCGCAAAACCGTATTGACTCGATCACCGGGTTCGATGGCTTGACCGCATTGACAACTCTGGATATTTCTGGTAATGAGCTGGCGTCTATTTCCCCTTTGAGCGGGCTTGCCAACCTGAAAACCCTTTACGTGCAGAACAACCGGCTGGATGTAAATGCCAGCCCGGCCAAAGATATTTTGGCGCGCATGACGGTTTCCGAGTCTGTTCCCCAAAGAACGGGCAGCGCAGCGGCAGCCGCTGTGCCG
>CABQAC010000341.1 GCA_902462035.1 uncultured Eubacteriales bacterium | reverse complement strand
CCCGGTGCTGATCGACATACCGGTGGATATGCAGACCGGCACGGCGGAGTCCTTCGTTTACCCGGAAAAGGCGGACATTCTGGGCTACAAGCCCCGCACCTCCGGCCACCCGCTTCAAATCGGCCGCGCGGCCGATTTGATCGGCGCAGCCAAACGCCCGGTGATCTGCGCGGGCGGCGGGGTCGTCACCGCCAACGCAAGGCGGGAACTGATGCAATTTGTGGAAAAGACGCGTATTCCCGTGGTTTCCACCATGATGGGCATCGGCATTTTTCCCTCCTGCCATCCGCTTTACCTTGGCATGCTGGGGTCCCACGGGGTTTACGCCGCCAACAAGGCGATTTACGAATCGGACTTGCTGATTCTGTGCGGCGCGCGGGTGGGGGACCGGGCGCTTGCCAAGCCGGACCAGATCACCGAAAAGGCCAAGGTCATCCACATCGACATCGATCCCGCTGAAATCGGCAAAAACATGAAGGCCGACATCCCCATCGTGGGGGATATCCGGCTGGTGCTGGCCGCCCTGGCCGGCAAGGCGGATCACACCGTTCCGGCAGAATGGCTGGAATCGGTGGCGCGGTGGAAACAGAAGAATATGTCCCAGGAGGAAGTTTTCGAGGGGTTTGTCAACCCCAAGCGGATGATCCGGGAAATGTCCGCTTTGATGGCCCCCAAGGCGGTTTATGTGGCCGATGTGGGCCAAAACCAAATTTGGTCGGCCAACAACTTTCAGGCCCGGGAGGGCCGCTTTTTGACCACCGGGGGCCTTGGCACCATGGGGTACGCCATTCCGGCGGCCATTGGCGCCAAGCTCGCCAAACCACACCGCCAGGTGGTGGCGGTGTGCGGCGACGGTTCTTTCCAGATGAGCATGAACGAACTGGGCACCATCTGCCAAAACCAGGTGGACGTGAAAATTGTTGTGATGCGCAACGTACGGCTGGGGATGGTACGGGAACTGCAGGACTCCTTGTACGGCGGCCGGCACAGCGCTACCTTGCTGGACGGCACCCCCGATTTTGTGAAGCTAGCCGCGTCCTACGGCCTGCCCGCGCGGGAGATTTCGTCGGACAGCCAGATCGTTCCCGCGGTGGAGGAAATGTTTGCTCACAAGGGGGCTTACCTGCTGGTTTGCAACGTCAGTCCCGACATGCCGTCCAAATAAGAAAGGGGGAGAACCCATGCGCCATACCATCGCCGCTTTGGTGGAGAACCACGCGGGCGTGCTCTCCAAGGTTTCGGGCTTGTTCTCCCGCAGGGGCTTTAATATCGAAAGCCTTGCCGTGGGGGTTACCGAAGATAACGCTATTTCCCGCATCACCATTGTGGTCAATGGGGATGATTACACGGTGGAGCAGGTAGAAAAACAGCTGAATAAAGTGATCCCGGTCATTAAGGTCAAAACATTGCCCGAAGGGGATTACATCAGCCGCGAGGTCATATTGGTCAAGGTCGGCTATACCGCCCGCCAGCGGGAGGAAATCATCAGTATCGCGGGAATGATGAACGCCAAAATTGTGGATGTCTCCACCGCTACCATTACGGTGGAACTGACCGATACCACCGAGCGAGACGACACGCTTCTGTCGCTGCTGCGCCCCTTTGGCGTGCGGGAGGTGGTCCGCACCGGAACCATCGCCATCGAAAAGGGCGCAAACGTGACCAAAAGCGCCAAAAAGTAACGTATCATGCCAGCAATGCCCGGCAGGCCAAAGACCCGCCGGGATGACATACAAATTTGCCGCGTCAGCGGTCAGGAGGTACGAACCATGTCAAAAATCTATTATCAGAGCGACTGTGACTTAAACTACCTGAAGGGGAAGAAAGTCGCGATTATCGGCTACGGCAGCCAGGGCCACGCCCATGCGCTGAACCTGCACGAGAGCGGCGTAGACGTAATCGTCGGTCTTTATAAAGGCAGCAAAAGCTGGGCCAAGGCGGAAGCTGCGGGCCTGCAGGTGGCGGTAGCCGCCGAGGCGGCCAAGGCC
>CABQAC010000340.1 GCA_902462035.1 uncultured Eubacteriales bacterium | reverse complement strand
AAGTCGGCATTGTCCTGCCGCAGCACCAGCCGGTATTCCGAACGAGAGGTCATCATCCGGTACGGGTCGGTCACACCTTTTGTCACCAGATCATCGATAAGCGTGCCGATATAAGAACTGGCGCGATCCAGTATGATCAAATCTTTTTTCTGCACCAACCGCGCCGCGTTAATGCCCGCCATCAGGCCCTGGGCCGCCGCTTCCTCGTAACCCGAGCTGCCGTTAAACTGCCCCGCGCCAAACAAGCCGGGAAAATCTTTAAACTCCAGCGTAACGCGCAACGCCTGGGGATCCACGCAGTCATATTCGATGGCATACGCCACCCGCATCATCTCAACCCGTTCCAACCCTGGAATGGTTCGGTACAGCGCCAGCTGCACATCTTCCGGCAACGAGGAGGAAGCCCCCTGCAAGTACATCTCCTCCGTATCCAGCCCACAAGGCTCTAAAAATAGCTGGTGCCGCTCCTTTTCCGAAAAACGGACGATTTTATCCTCGATGCTGGGACAATACCGGGGGCCGACCCCTTCAATCTTTCCGCCATATAACGGAGAACGGTGAAGATTTTCCAGGATAATCCGTTTGGTCTCTTCATTGGTCCACGTACTGTAACAAAAAGCACGATTTTCGCCTGGGTCCACCGTTTCAAAAGAAAACGGTACTACCGGGTCATCCCCCTTTTGTTCGGTCATGACCGAAAGATCAACGCTTTTTCGGTTCAACCGCGCCGGCGTCCCGGTTTTAAAGCGGCGCAGCGGAATCCCCAACTTTCGCAGCGATTCAGTCAAATAAGCAGCGGGGAACATCCCATCGGGCCCGCTTTCATAGGAAACGTCGCCCACATAAACCCTGCCGCCCAAAAAAGTGCCGGTTGCTAAAACAACCGCACGTGCGCTGTAGACCGCGCCAAGCCTTGTAACGGCTTGCCATCCGCCGCCTTGCGCCTGGCGCAGCTCGGTAATTTCCCCTTGTTTAAGCTGCAGCCGTTGCTGCCGTTCCAGTTTGTGCTTCATTACCTTGCTGTACGCCCGCCGGTCAATTTGCGCGCGCAGGCTGTGTACGGCCGGCCCTTTGCCGCGGTTCAGCATCCTGCTCTGCAAAAAGCATTCGTCCGCGGTCTTGCCCATTTCGCCGCCCAACGCATCGATTTCCCGAACCAAGTGTCCCTTGGCCGTACCGCCGATGGACGGATTACAGGGACAGTTGCCCACCGCATCCAAGTTGATGGAGAAGACCGCGGCGGTACAACCCAGGCGGGCGGCGGCTAATCCCGCCTCGATTCCCGCATGACCGGCACCCACCACCAAAACATCAAAGCTACCCGCCATAAACTCCATATGCCGTTGTCCTTCCTCTAATATCGAATCTTTCTTTTGCGGGGCATCCTCCGCGGTTTGTACCACATCCGCATAAAAGCGAGACGATCCGCATTTTTGTATTGTTATAATCTTACTTTCCAACACAAAAATGGGAAAACACATTGTCAACAACCGCATCGGTCACCCGCTCGCCCGTCAGTTCCAGCAGCGCCTCCACTGCCGATTCCACCTCGACGGTCACCGCGTCCAACGTAACGCCGTTCGCAACTGCGCCCAGCGCCGATTCTACGCTGGTTTTGGCCCGCAAGGCGGCGGCACGCTGCCGCTCGGTGCCGAGCATACCGTCGGCAGGGTTCCAATCCGCGGTACCAAGCACCTGTTCAATTTCCCGCTGCAAAAGCAATGCGCCGTCGCCGGTGTGGGCGGATAAGGTCACCACATGCGCAAGCGCGCAGCGGATTTCCGCTTCCTCCACCCGTTGGGGAAGATCGCTTTTGTTGATGATGCCAACCGCCGGACGCGTTTGCAATTGCTTGAGCATCTGCCGGTCCTCTTTGTCCAAAGGCTGAGATCCGTCTAAAACAGCCAATACCAGGCCGGCCCGGGCCATTCGCTCGTTTGCCTTGCGCACGCCGATGCTTTCCACCTCGTCGGCGGTTTCCCGCAGCCCGGCC
>CABQAC010000339.1 GCA_902462035.1 uncultured Eubacteriales bacterium | reverse complement strand
GTTGACGTCGCCGAACAGCACTTCGGCAAGCGCCCTGCCGCCGTGTGCGCCGCCTTACCACGCCTGCACAATGGCGGCGCAGCGCGCGTCCGCTTCCCGCAAATCCAGGGCGCTGCCGCTGTTGAGCACCAGCACCACCGGCTTGCCTTCCTTTATAACGGTTTCGAACAGCCTGCGCTGGGATTCGGGCAGCAGCAGGCTGTTTTTATCCCCGCTGGAAAAATCGTTTCCCGTGTCCCCTTCTTCCCCTTCCAGGGTGGCGTCCAGCCCCAGGCAGAGGACCACCACGTCGGAATGGGCCGCTACCGCCGCGGCCTCGCTCAAACGGTCGTCGGGCAGGGCCAGGTTGGAATACCGGTCCTGGTACAGCATGGCGCCCACCGAATATAGAACACGGATCTCTTCGCCCGCCAGATCCTGAATGCCCTGCAGGTTGGTGGTATAGCGCGAGGCGGTGCCGTAATAGTTGCCGATGAGCGCGTCGATGCTGGCGGCATTTGGCCCGATAACGCCGATGGTATGGATCCGGTTCCGGTCGAAAGGCAGCACGCCGTCGTTTTTCAGCAATACGATAGATTCCCTCGCCGCCCGGAGCGCCTGCTCGTTATGGGCTTTGCAGTCGTTGACCTCGTAGGGAATTTGATGGAAGGGGCAGTCCGAATCGAACAGGCCGAGCTGGAACCGGGTGGTGAACAGCCGCACCGCCGCCTGCCGGATTTCCGCCTCGGTCACCAGGCCGTCCTGATAAGCCTGCAGAAGGTGCAGGTAGGTCACGCCGCAGTTGACGTCGCAGCCGGCGTGAAGCGCCATCGCGGCGGATTCCGGCGCGGTTTGGGTCACGCCGTGGGTGGTGTGGAAGTCACGGATGGCCCAGCAGTCGGACACCACGTGGCCCTGGAACCCCCATTTGTCCCGCAGAATACCGCGCAGAAGGGTTTGGCTGCCGCAGCACGGCTCCCCGCCCACGCGGTTGTATGCGCCCATAACCGCTTCCACCTGCCCTTCTGTTACGCATTGTTCAAAGGCCGGCAGGTAAGTGTCCCACAAATCCTGCGGGGACACTTGGGCGTCGAAGCTGTGGCGGATGGATTCCGGCCCGCTGTGTACCGCGTAGTGCTTGGCGCAGGCCGCGGCTTTCAGGTATTCCCCGTCCCCCTGCACGGCACGGATGAAGGAAACGCCCATCCGGCCGGTCAGGTAAGGATCCTCGCCGAAGGTTTCGTGCCCCCGGCCCCAGCGGGGGTCCCGGAAAATGTTGACGTTGGGCGCCCAAAAGGTCAGCCCCTTGTAGATATCCCGGTCGCCGCGGGCGGACTGCTCGTTATACTTGGCGCGGCCTTCTTCGGCTACCACAGCGCCCATGGCGGTTACGGCGGAAAGGTCGAAGGTAGCCGCCATGCCGATGGCCTGGGGAAACATGGTGGCAACCCCAGCCCGGGCCACGCCGTGCAGCGCCTCGTTCCACCAGTTGTAGGCCGGGACGCCCAGCCGTTCGATGGCGGGCGCGTCAAAACGCAGTTGGGAAGCGGCCTCCTCCAATGTCATTTGATCGACCAATTCTTTTGCCCGGCGGACAAAGGTTTCTTTTGTTTGTGATTGTCCCATTCCACAATTCCTCCACACGTTTGGCCTGCTTTCCAGGCAGGGCCGTTTTCCGGTTTTGCTCCCCGATGGGGCGGGGAAAGCAGCATCCGCTTTTTTATCAGTTTAGCCCCATCCAGAAAAAATCGCAAGGGGGGTGTACGATATCTTTTTCCCATCGCCAAATCGGAGAATTCCTGTAAAAAAGGCTTGACTTTTGGATATAAATAGGCTATATTATTCTAGCGTCAGTTCGACGCGGACAAGTAAATAGCAAATATGGGGGAATTCCCGAGCGGCCAAAGGGGGCAGACTGTAAATCTGTTGTCACTGACTTCGGTGGTTCGAATCCACCTTCCCCCACCATCTGGGGTGGACACTTTAGATGTCCACCCCGTTTTTGTCAGTATTCAT
>CABQAC010000338.1 GCA_902462035.1 uncultured Eubacteriales bacterium | reverse complement strand
CGCAGCGCGCCGGCGACGGCGGCGGCGATGTCGTCCGCGGCGAACCGGTCGGACCCGAAAGTGCCCAGGCCCACTGCCGGCATTTTTGCGCCGGTGAACAGGGTCCGCTGGGGAACCTTGCTCAGGTCCACGGCATCGGGCGCCATGGTGAAGGTTTTGGCCATAAAAATCATTCCTTTCTAAGATATGGTGTAGAATAGCGGCGGGAAAAGCCCTTATGTTCCGGCGGCCGCCCGGGAGCGGCGCGCCGCACAAAGCAAATCATTCCTCGTTTAAAAGCATCAGCTTGCCCTTGACGGCGCCGGGGGTCAGGTACATGGAAAAGGCGTCCCAGGCTTTTTCCATGGGGAATTTTTGATAGACCAGCGAGGGATCGTATTTGAGCTTGCCGTTGCCGAAGTATTCGGCGGTCATGGTCCATTCGTCGCCGGGGAAGGGCGCGCTGTACGACATCCAGGACCCGGTCAGCTTGAATTCCTTTCGGTTCATTTTTTCAAAATTTGAGCGGGTGAAGGTTAAATCCTTGCTGGACGTGCCGATGAAGCAGACCCCGGCCTTGTTGGCCGCCAGATCGAAAGCCATGGCCATGGTGGCGTTCTGGCCCGCGGTTTCGAACACAAAGCCGAAGCCGCTGCCATTGGTCAGCGCCAGCGCATCTTTTTCAAAATCTTTGGCGGTGGTATTGATCACCGCGTCCGCCCCAAGCTTTGTGGCAAGCTCCAGCCGCGCGTCGCTGATGTCGAACACCACAACCTTGCGCGCGCCCAAAATTTTGGCCCATTGCATGGTAAACAACCCTACCGTGCCGCCGCCCAGGATGGCCACGTCCTCGCCGCCGTGATAATCGGCGCAGCGCAGGCCGTGCAGGGCTACGGTGGCCGGCTCGAAGAAGGCGGCCTGGATAAAATCCACGCTGTCGTCGAATTTGACCACGTTGCGCGCAGGCGCTTTGACATAATCGGCAAAGCTGCCGAAATCGCGGGAGCCGATAAAGGTGTAATGCTTGCACAACGCGTAGTTGCCCTTTTGGCAGTCGGCGCATTTCATGCACGGCACCAGGGGCGCGGCCGTCACCCGGTCGCCTACCTTGACGTTGTCAACATTTTTTCCGGTTTCGGCCACCACGCCGGAAAATTCGTGCCCCAGCACGATGGGAAAAAAGTGGGCCCCGTCGGCCAGCACCCTGGGAACGTCTGATCCGCAGATACCGGTGGCCCGGACCCGGATAAGGACCTCGTCGTCGTTGATTTTTGGGGTTGGGATCTCCTCGTAGCGAAGATCCTGGCTCGCATGCAACACAGCGGCTTTCATCTGAATGATTCTTCCTTTCACACGAAATGGACCTCTCTGGCTATCGCTTGCGCTTTTGGGAAGCCGTCAAGGCCAAAATTCCCGGTTACCGTTTGTCTTCATATTTTGCCATGGTATCCTTCAGTTTTTCGTACAGTTCCCGGTACAGGGCGTAGCTGTGGCCGTACACTGCGGCGTTTTCGGGGTTTGGGGCGTAGGTACGCTTCACATGAATGGTGCGGGAGACCGCCTCCCCAAAGTTTTGGTATGCGCCCACCCCCACGCCTGCCAGGATGGCGGCGCCCAGGGTGGTTGCGGTATCCGACGCGGGAACATGGATCATCTTGCCGGTGATATCCGCCTTAATTTGGGTCCACAGCGCGCTGTTGGCAGCGCCTCCCATAGCGTACATTTCCCCCACCGGGGCGCCCGCCTGTTCGGCGCATTCCAGGTTGTGCCGCAGCGCGAAGGCTGCGCCTTCCATCACCGCGCGGTAAAAATGGCCGCGGGTTTTGTCAAAGGTCAGGCCGTAAAAAACGCCCTTGGCGTTGGGGTCCCAAATGGGGGAACGCTCGCCGAACAAATAGGGCAGAAAAACCATGCCGTCCGCCCCGGGGGCGACCCCGGCGGCCCGTTCGTCGATCAGCGCAAATTGGTTTTTGCCGGTTTCCCGGGCGCGGAGCGCTTCTTCGCCGCCCAATTCTTTGGCGATCCAGTTCAGGCTGGCGCCGCCGC
>CABQAC010000337.1 GCA_902462035.1 uncultured Eubacteriales bacterium | reverse complement strand
GGTGGACATCGGCGGCGGCACTTCAGAAGTGGCGGTAATTTCCCTGGGCGATATTGTGACCGCTGTTTCCGCCCGTGTCGCGGGGGATAAGTTCGACGAATCGATCATCTCTTATGTGAAGAAAAAATATAATCTGCTCATTGGCGAGCGGACGGCGGAGGATATTAAAATTAAAATCGGGTCCGCCTACCCATACGAGGACGAGGGCAGTGTGGAAATTAAAGGCCGCAATTTGGTGGACGGGCTGCCCAAAAACGTTTCACTTTCCGCTGCCGAGGTGCGCGAGGCTTTGGCCGACCCGGTGGCGACCATTGTGGACGTGATCAAAAGCACGCTGGAAAAGACGCCGCCGGAGTTGTCGGCGGATATCAT
Organism: uncultured Eubacteriales bacterium; assembly: GCA_902462035.1. GTDB lineage: Bacteria > Bacillota > Clostridia > Oscillospirales > Acutalibacteraceae > CABQAC01. Next base: position 1,656 of record CABQAC010000337.1, on the reverse strand, counting down.
CGACCACGGCATTATGCTGACCGGCGGCGGCGCGCTGCTGCGCGGGCTGGATGTTTTGATCGCCCAGGAAACCGGCATGCCGGTTCATGTGGCGGAACGCCCCCTGGACTGCGTGGTGGACGGCACCGGAAAGCGGCTGGACATCACCTTGCCCGACGAATATTATAAGGCCCGCCGCAGAAAATAAGCCGCTAACATCATAACTGCATTACAACAGCCCCTGTGTTGGGCGGCGCCTTGCCTCGGCACGGTGCCGGCCTAATCCGACGGGCTGTTTTCTTTCCTGTGAAGGAGGTGCGAAAGCCCTTGAAAGAGTTTTTCCGCAGCCGTGGGTTCAAAATGCTTTTGGCCGCCGTAATCTTACTGTCCGGCGTCGTTCTTTATACCGCGAGCATCGGCGGGTTTTCTTCGCTGACCGGCTCCATTGTGGGCGGCGTGATGACGCCGCTGCAGGATCTGACCGCCAACGGGTCCGGCGCGGCGGGGGATTTGCTGGACAACCTGACCGACGACCCAGCCCAGCTTCGCCAGGTGATCGCCCAGCTTCAAAATAAGCTGGACGAAAAAAACAGCCAGCTGGTGGATTATTACGAGCTGAAGCGCCAAAATGAGCAGTACAAGCAATACCTGGACATCAAGGACCAGCAGCAGGATTTTGAATTTGTCTCGGCCACGGTTATCGGCCGGGATCCCAATGAACTGTTCGCCGGTTTCACCATCAACAAAGGCTCGCTGTCGGGCATCAGCCTGAACGACCCGGTTATTACCAGCAGCGGGCTGGTGGGCAAGGTAACCGCCTTGGGCGCCACCTACGCCAAGGTTACCACCATCCTGAGCCCATCGCTGAACGTGGGGGCGCTTTGCCGCCGTACCAGCGAAAGCGGCGTGGTGTCCGGTTCGCTTCGCCTGTCGGACCAAGGCGCCACCAGCATGAACTTCCTGGACCCCGCGGTCACGCTGCAGCCCGGCGATTTGATCGTCACCTCGGGGCTGGGGTCGGTTTTCCCGGCGGGGCTGCTGTTGGGCGAGGTCAAAGAGATCATCCCCGGGGAACGGGATATTTCCATGACCGCCGTCATCGATACGGCGGTGGATATTCCGAAGGTGACCGATGTGTTTGTCATTTCCTCTTTCTCGGGCCAAGGCGACGTGATCGAGGGCATCACCACGGGCGATTAAAGCCGGAAAGGGGGCTGCCTTTGTCCAGATACAAATTCCTGCGTTGGATGACCTACGCCATCGAGCTGGTTCTGCTTTATCTGATTCAGTGCACGCCCGGCTTGATTCCGGAGGTATTCGGCGCGCGGCCGGTACTGCTGATTCCGGCCGCGGTGATGATCGCCATGTTCGAAGGCGACACCGGCGGCATGATCATCGGCATTGCGGCGGGCCTGCTGATTGATTTGGGCGGCGGTTCGGTATTGGGCGTACACGCCATTTTACTGGCGGCTATCTGCTATTTTGTAGGGCTTGCCACCATGGACTTGATCAAAACCAATATTTTTACCGCGCTGCTGTTCGGCGCGGCGGCTATCCTGTTGGTATGCGCCGCCCAGTGGCTTCTGTACTACGTGGTGTGGAACTACGGCGACAACCAATACGCCTTGTTGCGCCACTACCTGCCGAAAGCGGGCTATACCTTCTGCGTACTGCCCA
>CABQAC010000336.1 GCA_902462035.1 uncultured Eubacteriales bacterium | reverse complement strand
TGTGCGGCTGGAATGCGCCGGCCCCGACCCTTTTGCTTTTGCGGGCAGGGCCGCCTGGCTAAAACGGGATCGAAAAGGAAAAAGGGCGGACAGCCGCCCGCCCTTTTCCTTTTTACCGCTGCATCCGGAAAGAATAAGCGCCGCTGGCGACTTTCACCACAGCGGTGCCGCCGTCCTGCGTGACGGAAAGAATGCCTTCCGCGCCAGAAAGAGGCCTGCCGCTTTCGGTCAGGGATACTGCCTGGCCGGGCAATTTAATACAACCGGAGGTGTTGGGCGGAATGCGGACCGTCAATTCCAGCGCGCCCTGGTCCTGGCGCCATTCCATGGACAGCTTGCCGTTGGGAAGGCGGTGCCAGGCCCTAACCCAATCCATGTCTGCCGGAATATAAGGGGAAATTTCGATTTGGTCCACTGGATGTTCCACCCGGACTGTCTTGATTCCCGCCAGGCCGGCAAAGAACCATTCGTCCCCGCTGCCCAGCATAAAGTGATTTTGGGAGCCGCGAGGCTGCAAATCGTTGGTGAAGGAGCGGGGGCCGTCCCACCGTTCGGTCAGGGAGGTGGCGCCGTATTTCAGCTGATAACCATAACTGGGCTGGTCCGTAACGCGCATCATTTTATCGATTACGTCCGACCGGCCGAACATGGTCAGCGCGGCCAGTACAAAAGGATGGCCCACGTCGCCCGCCGTGGTGGCGTAATGGCGCACCTCGATATCCTTGACCAGGTTGTTAAGCACCCGGTCCGTCTCTTCTTCCGGCACCAGACCGGCTACCAGCGGAAGCGCTTGCCCGGCTTGGCTGCCGGTTTCGTAAAGGCCGTATTGGTCGTCGTAAAACTGCAGGTTGAATTCCCGCTTGACTTCCGCCATTTGGGCGGAAATCTCCGCCGCATCGTCTTCCTTGCCCAGCAGCTTAGCGATTTTTTCCATGATGTTCAGGTCGTAATAATAAACCGAGGTCGCGACCACCGGCACCGAGGTGTTTTGGGAATGCTTCGGGTTGGGGCCGATATCCAGCCAATCGCCCAGCCCGTGATGGAGTACGCAGTGGTGGGTTTGGGTGGTCAGATAATCCAAATACCGTTTCATAACATCGTAATGATCTGCCAGCAGGGACAGGTCGCCGTATTTCTTATAAGCGTACCACGCGGTGATGATGGAGGCGCTGCCCCATTCGGGGGAATCGATAAACCCGCGGTGGTAGCCAAATTTGACATATTCCGGCGCAATATCCGGCACCAGGCCGTTGTCCCGCTGGGAATCGCGGATATCCCCCGCCACTTTGCGGAACATGCTCTGCAGGTCGTAGTTGTACATCAGCGCCGGGCCGATTAAGTGGGTTTCCTCCAGCCAGCCGAACTTTTCCCGATGGGGGCAGTCGGTGAATACGCTTTTGGTATTGCTGGCCATGGAGTAACGGATGAGGATGTGAATGCGGTTAAACAGGTCGTTGGAACATTCAAAATCACCTGTTAGGCTGATATCGGGATAAATAAAGTTGCCGCGGATGCCTTCCACCACAGGAAGCGTTTCCCCCGCGCCTGCCAGGGAGCGGGGAACGGCGCCTTCCACCGTGACGTAACGAAACCCGTACAAGGTAAACTTGGGGGTCCATTCTTCCACGCCTTCCCCCTTCAGCGTATAGGTCCAGTAGTAGGGGGTGCCGGTGTTGCGCTGGTTCGGCCTGCGGTCTTCCGTCAATAATTCGCTGGGAGTCAGCCTGACCGCCGCGCCCGCCGGGCCGGAAATGCGCAGCGTGGCAAGCCCGGAAAAATTTTGACCCAGATCGTAAACCGCAACGCTTTTTTCAAGCGGGATGATTTTTATGGGGTCAAAGGTCTGCATCACTTTAAGCGGCGGATTTTTCTGGGATTTCAGCACGCCCTGGGGCGGCTCGACTGTTTGGGCCTTTTTCCATTCGTCCGCGGCCCCCTCGGGCAAGTTGTCCCAATTTGGGATCTCCAGCCGGGCGTCGTAATCTTCGCCGCCGTACAGGCAGGAGAAGGTACGGGGGCTAACGGCGGCGGTCC
>CABQAC010000335.1 GCA_902462035.1 uncultured Eubacteriales bacterium | reverse complement strand
TCGTCCAGGTTGTGCTCCAGTTCCTTGCCGGTGATGTCCCGGTCACGAAGATCCGCCAGCATCAGATGGTTGCCCGTCCCGCCGGAAACCAGCTTGATTCCCCGGCTGGTCAGGCCTTTGGCCAGCGCGGCGGCATTGTCCACCACCTGCTTGCCGTAGGTCTTAAATTCGGGCTTGAGCGCTTCGCCCAGGCAAACGGCTTTCGCCGCGATGATGTGCATCAGCGGGCCGCCCTGGGTACCGGGGAAAATAGCCTTGTCGATGATTTTGGCGTATTCCTCTTTGCACAGGATCATGCCGCCGCGGGGGCCGCGGAGAGTCTTATGGGTGGTGGTGGTGACAATATCGGCATAGGGCACCGGGTTGGGATGTACCCCGGCGGCCACCAGCCCGGCAATATGGGCCATATCCACCATCAGGTAGGCGCCGCAGTCGTCGGCAATCTTGCGCAGTTTTTCAAAGTCGATAACCCGGGGGTAAGCGCTGGCGCCCGCAACGATCATCTTGGGCTTGACCTGCATGGCCTGGTCGTGCACCTTGTCGTAATCGATAACATGGGTTTCCGGATCCACGCCGTAAGCCACAAAGTTGTAGTAGCTGCCCGACATATTCACCGGCGAGCCGTGGGTCAGGTGGCCGCCCTCCGAAAGGTTCATGCCCATGATGGTATCGCCGGGTTTAACCAAAGCGAAATAAACCGCCAGGTTGGCCTGGGCGCCGGAATGCGGCTGAACATTGGCATGATCCGCGCCGAACAGTTCGCAGGCGCGCTTACGGGCGATTTCTTCCACCACATCCACGCACTGGCAGCCGCCGTAATACCGCTTGCCGGGGTACCCCTCGGCGTATTTATTGGTCAGAACCGAACCCATGGCCGCCATCACGGCGGGAGAAACCAAATTTTCCGAAGCGATCAGCTCCAGGTTGCGGCGCTGGCGGGCCAGCTCCTGCTGCATGGCTTGGGCCACATCCGGGTCGGACTGCTGCACAAAACCAATGGTGTCCATCAATTCGCTGTACATGGGCGACATCCCTTTCTCTTCCTGCTTGCAGTATATTTTAGAATTTATTATACACGGATTCGCCCTTGTTGGCAATATCTTTCGCGGGCTTTCCGCTCCGCATGGGCAAGCGTAAAAAAGCAGATGGAACAAAGGACCTCGCCTTAAGACGGGGCCGCAGGCGGGCAGCAAGTCCCGCCGCCTGATTATTCCGTTTTGCTATGATAAGGGAATCTGCCGGCCGGCCCGGTCGACGGTAGCCCGGCCGGGCAGTAGGATTTGAGAAACGGGCGCCAGCCGGTACCCGTCGGACCGCAGCCGTTCCAAAACCGCCGGAAGGGCTTCCGGCATATTTTTTGCCGCGGTATGAAGCCGTAAAATAGACCCGTTTTGAACATGGTCCGCCACCTGGGCGGTTATTTCCGCCGAGGTTAAGTTTTTCCAGTCCAGGCTGTCCGCATCCCACAGCACGCATTGCATATGAAGGCCGCCCAGCGCATCCATCAGCGCATCGTCATATTCGCCGAAAGGAGGACGGAACAAGGTGGGCCGGATGCCGGTGAGATGTTCTATATTATCGTTGCAGGCGTTAATCTCCCGCAGCATGGCGTCTTGGCCCATGCCGGCCATATGGGGGTGGGTATTGGATCCGTTCTGCACCTCGTGCCCGGCAGCGGCCAGAGCCCGGACCGATTGCGGATATTGCCCTGCCCAGTCTCCCACCACAAAAAAGGTGGCCTTAACCTGGTAATGGCCCAGGATATCGATGATCTGCTGGATCTCCTCGTCGCTCCAAACCACGTCAAAGCTCAGGCCGATCACCGGCTCCTCCTTTTGCACGCAGTAAATCGGATAAGCGCGCTCCAGCCGGGCGGCGGCCGCAATTCCCTTGACCCCGGATGTGGCTACCGCCACCGTCAACGCGACGATCAAACAACAAAGCATGGCGGTCAGACAGTTCCGCTTGGTCCAAATCACGCATTTCATCTAGATGACCATCCTTTCACAGAACCGTTTCAAAAAGGCAGCAGCCTTTCTTCCCC
>CABQAC010000334.1 GCA_902462035.1 uncultured Eubacteriales bacterium | reverse complement strand
CCAGCCCCTCGTAGGAACGCCAGTATTCGTAATTCGGATTCATTCCCGTTCGTCTCCTTTCAGCGCCGTCTCCAGCGCGGCGGCAAATTGGTCGGGACAGGAGGTCGTTTTGAAGCCGCAGCGCACGCCCTTCAGCCGCGAGATCAGCTCCTCGGCGGGCATGCCCTCGCTCAGCGCCGCGACGCCCTTGAGGTTGCCGTTGCAGCCGCCGACGAATTCCACGTCATGCACGCGTCCTTCGCCGTCGATGTCAAAGCTGACGGTGCGGGAGCACACGCCGTTCATTTTGATGGTCCTTTTCACCGGTAAATCGTTCCTTTCGGTGTGTTCCGCGCCTGTTCGTTTTTCGGCGGGATACTTCACCCTATATTATAGCATACTTTTTCCGCAAATCAAGCGGGAAAAAGCGTCGGCGGCAAAATTTCTTCCGCAGCGGGCCAAAAAGGAGGAGAAATGCCCTCGTTTACAAAATATTTACAAATAAATCCGCGGGATTTGCGCAAAAAGGTTGACAGAGCCTTGCGGTTGTGGTATACTTGCGTTTGCTTGGTATGCGATGAAGCGGGAGATTGCTGTCCAAAAACAGGTAACTTCCGCAGAGTATGTCCGAAAATCGGGCGACGGAATGAGCATTTTTTAAGGGGCGTTCACGGAACGCCCGGACGGGTGTTCAGATACCGTGCCTCAGCCAAACGCAAAAATTTAAGGAGGCAAAAGCAAGTAATGGCAACAAAAGAGAGAATCAGAATCAGACTGAAGGCCTACGATCACACGCTCATCGATCAGGCGGCCGAAAAGATCGTGGAAACGGCCAAGCGCAACGGCGCCGCGGTTTCCGGGCCGATCCCGCTGCCGACCGACCGCGAGATCATCACGATCCTGCGCGCGGTGCATAAGTATAAGGATTCGCGCGAGCAGTTCGAGCTGCGCACCCACAAGCGCCTGATTGACATCATCAAGCCGTCGCAGAAGGCCGTGGAGGCCCTGATGGGTATGGAGCTTCCCGCCGGCGTGGATATCGAGATCAAGCTCTGAGCTTTGTTGACTAAAAGGTCATGTTAGCGCCGCCCGGCGGCGCCAACCAATAACCTTAAGGAGGATAAACGGTAATGAAAAAAGGCATCATCGGCAAGAAAATCGGAATGACCCAGCTTTTTGATGAAAAGGGCAACGTTATACCGGTAACGGTCATTAACGCGGGTCCCTGCGTTGTGGTCGCCAAGAAAACGGCGGACAAGGAGGGCTATGACTCGGTTCAGCTCGGCTATCAGGACATCGCGGAGCGGAAGCTGACCAAGCCTGCGAAGGGCGCTTTCAAAAAGGCCGGCGTTTCCTATAAGAAATATCTCAAAGAGTTCCGTCTCGACGGCGCTGCTGAAATGAACGTCGGCGACACCGTCACCGCGGATACGTTCGAGGCCGGCGAGAAGGTTGACGTCACGGGCGTCACCAAGGGCCGCGGCTACTCCGGTGTCATCAAGAGATGGGGCGCGCACCGCCTCAGAATGACGCACGGCACGGGTCCTGTCCACCGCCAGGTCGGTTCGATGGGCGCGAACAGCTCGCCTTCGAGAGTGTTCAAAAACAAGAAGATGGCCGGTCAGTACGGCAACGAGAAGGTGACGGTGCTCAACCTTGAAATCGTCAAGATCGACGCCGACAACAACCTCATCGCGGTGAAGGGTGCGGTCCCCGGTCCGCGCGGCGGAATCGTTTACATCCGCAACACCGTGAAATAGGCTGAAGGGAGGAAACAATAATGCCAACAATTGACGTTTACAACATGGAGGGCAAGGTCTGCGGCACGCTCGAACTGAGCGACAAGGTCTTTGCCGCGCAGGTCAACGGACCTGTCATCCATTCGGTGGTCAGAGCATATCTGCTCAACCAGAGACAGGGCACGCAGTCCACCCTGACGCGCAGCGAGGTTGCCGGCGGCGGCAGAAAGCCGTGGAGACAGAAGGGCACCGGCCGTGCCAGACAGGGTTCGACCCGCGCGCCGCAGTGGACGAAGGGCGGCATCGCGCTCGGCCCGAAGCCCAGAAG
>CABQAC010000333.1 GCA_902462035.1 uncultured Eubacteriales bacterium | reverse complement strand
TTTTCCTTCCCCCGGTATAACCGGGGGTTTTTTTCCGCCTAATGGCTGTCAAAAAAGAACCGCGCCCGCGCTATCCCGCGCAGGCGCGATTGCCGCTTTATTAGCCTTCCTTGATCATCTCGCGGTAAAGCCGGATGTATTCGTTGGCCGAATGGCCCCAGCTGTTATCGCACGCCATCGCCCGGCGGACTAAGATCTTCCAGCCCTCCCGGCCGGCGTAGCCGTTGAGCGCACGCATGATGGCATTGTACATGTCTTCCGCATCGTAAGAGCGGAAGGTAAAGCCGTTGCCCGCGTTGTCGCCGCTGTCCTGAATGGAATCTTTCAGCCCGCCGGTTTCCCGCACCACGGGCACCGCGCCATACCGCAGCGCGATCATCTGCGACAATCCGCACGGTTCGCTTTTAGACGGCATCAAGAAAATATCCGCGCCGGCGTATATTTTACGGGACAATTCGGGAATAAAGCCGATACACGCGCAGAAGCGGCCCGGGTACCGGTTTTGCATGTCACGGAAAAAACTTTCGTATTCCCAGCTGCCCGAACCCAGCACCACAAACTGCACATTGTGTTCGTTCATCAGCCGGTCCGCCACCGCCTTGACCAAATCCAGCCCTTTATGGTCCACCAGCCGGGTCACCATCCCGATCAGCGGCGTATCCGCCTGCTGGTTTAAACCCAGCCGTTCCTGCAGCCGCCGCTTGTTTTCCGCCTTGGCGGCGGGCTCCGCCGCCGAAAATGGGGCGTATAAGTTCGAGTCGTTTTCCGGGTCGTATCCCGCCACGTCGATGCCGTTGAGGATACCGCTCAATTTCCAGGACCGCTCGCGCAGGATGGGGTCCAGCCCATGGGAATACCATGGGTCCAGAATCTCCTGGGCGTAAGTTGGGCTGACGGTGCTGACGCGGTTTGCGGTTTCGATAGCGCCCTTCATCAGGTTGATGCAATGGTCGAATTCCACCATCCGCGACATGGAAGCCGGAATACCGAATACGTCTTCCATAATCTCCATGCCGTATTTGCCCTGGTATTGGATGTTATGGATGGTAAACAGGGTCTTAATCCCCTGATACTCCTCCCTGGTACTGTAGAACAGGCTGTAATAAACGGGAATCAGCGCGGTTTGCCAATCGTTGGCGTGGATAACATCCGGCTTAAAGTCGATATAGGAGAGCATCTCCAGCACCGCGCGGGAGAAAAAAGCAAACCGCTCGGCATCGTCGTAGTGCCCGTACAAGCCGGTGCGCTTAAAATAATACTGGTTGTCCAGCAAATAATAAATCACATTGTTATGCTGCACTTCGAACACGCCGCAGTACTGCCGCCGCCAGGCCACCGGCACCGACAGGCTGGTCAAAAACTGCATTTTATCCTTCCACTCCTGGGGGATTTCATCGTACAGCGGCAGCACCACCCGGCAGCCGATCAGCCGCCGCCGCAGCGCCTGGGGCAGCGAACCCGCCACATCGGCAAGCCCGCCCGACGCAATAAAAGGCAGCGCTTCGCTGGCCGCAAACAATACCTTCATCGTGTGACCATCCTTTCGTTAAGCCGGGGCGTTTTGTCCTTATTTTCGTCAGACGACGCTCCCTTTTCGGATAAAGACCGGATAAGAATCGAATCCCATCAGCGTCCGGTCCGGCTTGATGATCACGTTTTTATCCGTAATCACATAACTTAGGTTGGCGCCGGCGCCCACGTCGGACGCCTGCATAATAATGGAATTCTGCACCTTGGCCCCCTTGCCGATGTGGACGCCGCGGAACAAAATGCAGTTTTCCACCGCGCCCTCGATGACGCAGCCGTCGGCCACCAGGGAATTCTTGACTTCGCTGCCCAGCCCGTAGCGCGCGGGCATATCGTCCTTCACTTTTGTGTAAATGGGCCGGTCTTTGACAAACAGATTCTCCCGCACATCCGGCAGCAGAAGCTGCATATTGGCGGAGAAATACTCGCTCATGGAGCCGATGACGGCGGTAAAGCCGGTACATTCGTAGCCCATCACGCAATAGTGGGATACGCTCGCCTGCAAAATATCTTTTTCAAAACTTTTCATATTGCGGG
>CABQAC010000332.1 GCA_902462035.1 uncultured Eubacteriales bacterium | reverse complement strand
GTGGCAGGCGCGCGGGCTGGAACGTGTGGCGGTGCGAAAGGATTTAAACGGCATTGGCCGCGTAGTCCGGGGCGTTGTGCGGTGAGGATATATCACGCTGCATCCTTGGCCCTAGACGGTTGCTTTTGTTTTGCCATTATATTATAATAACAACGATACCCCGTAACCGCGTTTTTTGGCCGACGGGGGGAAAGTACAGACAGGATACAGGCATCGTTTCCCGGCCCGCTTGAACCGCGAACAGCGCGGCGGAGCGGGACGGGCCTTTTTGGTATTTTAAGAGCCGGCCGGTAAGCCCGTTTGGGCGGGATTAAACGCCGGCAAGTGCGAAAGGATGGAAAAAGCATGGCGGACAGCAAACAGGAAGCGCTGCAAAAAGCGCTGGCGCAAATAGAAAAACGGTTCGGCAAGGATTCGGTCATGAAGCTGGGGGACAACCGCACCATGCATGTGGCGGCGATTCCCACCGGTTCGCTGTCGCTGGATATGGCGCTGGGCATCGGCGGCCTTCCCCGTGGCAGGATTGTGGAGATTTACGGGCCGGAATCCTCCGGCAAAACGACGTTGGCCCTTCATTGTATTGCGGAAGGGCAGAAAAACGGCGGACAAGCCGCTTTTATCGACGTGGAGCATGCGCTTGACCCGGTGTACGCCAAGGCGCTGGGGGTGGATATCGATTCGCTGCTCGTCTCCCAGCCGGATACCGGCGAACAGGCGCTGGAAATTACCGAGGCGTTGGTGCTGTCCGGCGCGTTGGACGTGGTGGTGGTGGACTCGGTAGCCGCTTTGGTGCCCCGGGCGGAAATCGAGGGCGAAATGGGCGATTCCCATGTGGGCCTGCAGGCCCGGCTGATGAGCCAGGCCATGCGCAAGCTGGCGGGCGCGATTTCCAAATCGAACTGCGTCGTTATTTTCATCAACCAGCTGCGCCTGAAGGTGGGCGTGGTATACGGCAACCCAGAGGTGACCACCGGCGGCAACGCGCTGAAATATTACGCGTCGGTGCGCATCGACATCCGCAAGATCGAAACATTGAAGAACGGCACCGAACAAATCGGTTCACGCACCCGTGCCCGGGTGGTTAAAAACAAGGTGGCCCCCCCTTACCGGGAGGCGGAATTTGATATTATGTACGGCGAGGGCATCAGCCGTATGGGCGAGCTGCTGGACCTTGCTGTTAAGCAAGATGTCATTATGAAAAGCGGCGCGTGGTTCTCTTATGGTGAAACGAGACTGGGCCAGGGCCGCGACAATTCGAAAATATATTTAAAGGAAAACCCCGCCGTAGCCCAGGAAGTGGAGCAGAAGCTGATGGCGAAGCTGCACGGCGAGCAGGAGGAAAAAGCGCCCGCCCAGCCGGTGGAAGTTCCGGCGGCGCGGCCCAAGCGTGCGCCGGCCGCCAAGGCGGATATCGACATTACGGTGGATGACTGATCATGCTGGTTACAGCCATCGAGCCCCGCAAGCGGTCGCTGCGGGCGGTTTACCTGGACGGCGAATTGGCCGCTGAACTCGACGCGGAAGCGCTTGCCCTGTCCGGCCTTCGGCTGGGGGACGAGATCACCCGCGAAGCGTTTGACGCGCTTTGCCGGGATTCGGCCTTTTCCAGGGCAAAATCCCGTGCTCTTTCTTTGTTGGACCGGAGGAGCTACTCCAAAAAAGAATTGTTTTTAAAGCTCCGGGCCGAATCAGGCGACGAAACTGCCCGCCGGGCGGTGGAACGGATGGAGGAACTGGGGCTTGTTGACGACCTGGACTATGCCCGCCGGTACGCGCGGGATTGTGTCAGGCTTAAATCCTACGGCGAACCCCGTATCGCGCAGGAGCTTGCCCGCCGCGGTATCGGCCGGGAAATCGCGCGCCAGGTGATTGGCGAGCTTTCCACAGACCCGGTGGAACAAATCCAGGCGTTGCTGCGCGGCAAGTACGCGCGCAGCTTAACAGAGGAGAAGGGACGGCGGCGGACGGTCGCCGCGCTGCAGCGGCTGGGGTACCGGTGGGAGCACATCCGCCAGGCGATGGCGGACGCCGGGGCAATGGCGTTGCCCGAAGACGGAGACACGGCGG
>CABQAC010000331.1 GCA_902462035.1 uncultured Eubacteriales bacterium | reverse complement strand
GGCGCGGCGGCAGGCAGAACCTGGGCCGGTTGGGGCAGGCGGTCGAAACCGACCTGGTCGAATCCCAGCGGGAATCCCGCCGGGGTCAAGGGTAAGTCCGGTTTTTGGTACAGATCGAATTTGACGGTGTAATCCCCGGCCAGCCCTTCGGGCAGCGGCAGGGTGAACGCCCGCCGGGCGTGGGGGGGCAAATCCGGCGTTTGCAGCTTGCCCTTGCAGATGATTTTGCCGTGCTGGGCAAGCTGGTAGCGGATGTAAACGTAGTCCGAGGCGTTTAAAAAGTCCAGCATATTCCGCATGGCGAACAGCCCTTTGTCGCGGTCCAGCATTTCGAACCGGATGGGCCGCAGCACGTTTTTATATTCCTTCAGACCGGTGTGGGGCCGCCGGTCGGGATATACCAGCCCATCCACGCAAAAGTTGCCCGAATGGGGGAATTCGCCAAAGTCGCCGCCGTAAAAATACCGGGTTTTTCCCTGGGCGGTACGCCCCATGTCGATGGCGTGGTCACACCATTCCCAAATAAAGCCTCCTGCCAAGCCGGGGTATTTTTCAAACCGCTGGGCGTAATCCTCCAAATCCCCCGGTCCGTTGCCCATGGCGTGGCTGTATTCGCACAGGATAAAGGGCCGCTCGTAATCGGGGTTTGAAAAATAATCCTCCACCATCTGAACGGAGTCGTACATTTTGCTGTACACATCCAGATTGGAAAAGTCCGGCGTATACCAGTCGTAAGCGTGAACCGATCCTTCGTAGTGGGTCAGCCGGGTGGGATCGTATTCTTTGGTCCAGGCCAAGGCCGATTCAAAATTGCATCCAAAACCCGATTCGTTTCCCATAGACCAGATGACCGCGCTGGCGTGGTTTTTGTCCCGTATCACAGACCGCTGCACCCGGTCCAGAATCAGCGCGCCGTAGGTGGGGTCGTGGGCCAGTCGGGAATAATCCTTTCCCCCGCCGTAACCGTACAGGTTGACCACCGTGTGGCATTCGATGTCCGCTTCCGCGATGACGTAGAAGCCGTATAGGTCGCACATCCGCAAAAATTCCGGCGCGTTTGGGTAATGGCTGGTGCGCACGGCGTTGATGTTATGCTCTTTCATCAGCTTTAAATCCGCCAGCATATGTTCGATGGTCACGGCAGCCCCGTCGACAGGGCTGCTGTCGTGGCGGTTGACGCCTTTCAACTTGACCGGCTTGCCATTGAGCTTTACCACCCGGTCGCGAATGGCAATTTCCCGCACGCCGATTTCCTGTACGATTTCCTCGTCCCCGGCCTGCAATACCAACGTGTACAGATAGGGCTGCTCGGCGTTCCAAAGCACAGGGTGTTCCAATTCGATTTGCCAGTCCGCCAAGGCGCTGGTTCCCGCGGCGACGGTTTCGCCCGCTGGATCCAGCAGGCGGTACGAGATGGGCGCCGCGCCGCCTTCCCAATCCACATGGATTCCGATCTCCGCCCGGCTATAATTGTCAGATAGCGGCGTGCGGACCGTAAAGTCCCGAATATAGGACTTATCTCGTTCCAGTAAATACACGTCGCGAAAAATGCCGGACATGCGGAATTTGTCCTGATCCTCGAAATAGGTACCCACGCACCATTTGAGCACCAGCACCGAGATGGAGTTGCCGCCGTCCCGCACCAGTTCGGTCACGTCGAACTCGCTGGTGGAGTGGGAAACCTGGCTAAAACCTGCAAACACGCCGTTGACCCATACGTAAAAGCAGGCGTCCACCCCTTCAAAGTTCAGCAGATATTTTCGCCCTGTTCGCTTGTTCAAGGAAAAACCGCGCCGGTAACAGCCGCAGGGGTTGTCGTAGGGCACATAGGGCGGGTCGTAGGGAATGACGATTTCCGTGTTGCTGTATTGGTGGCAATCATACCCCGCCGTCTGCCAGGTTCCGGGCACTTTCACCCGGGCAAATCCAGCCGTATCAAAATCCGCCTCCCAAAAGGGGCGGGTCAGGTTTTGCACGCTTGCCTCGTAACAAAAGGACCACAACCCGCACAGTGAAAAAAATCGGCTGGAGTCCTTTCGGTCCCATCCTGGGCGCCGGGGTCCTTCC
>CABQAC010000330.1 GCA_902462035.1 uncultured Eubacteriales bacterium | reverse complement strand
CTCCACCGCCACCACCCGTATCGCGGGGTTCCGCTCTTTTAAATACCTTCCCACGCCGCTTATGGTGCCGCCGGTACCCACTCCCGCCACAAATACGTCCACCTTGCCGTCGGTGTCCCGCCAAATTTCCGGTCCGGTGGTGCGGTAGTGCGCGGCGGGATTCGCCGGATTTTGAAACTGGCCGGGAATGATGGCGCCGGGAATTTGTGACGCCAGCTGCTCAGCCTTGGCAATGGCCCCCTTCATCCCTTGGCTGCCGTCGGTCAATACCAGTTCGGCGCCATATGCCCGCAGCAAAGTACGGCGTTCGACGCTCATGGTGTCCGGCATGGTCAGGATAACCCGGTACCCACGGGAAGCCCCGGCTGCCGCCAGGCCAATGCCCGTATTGCCGCTGGTGGGCTCCACGATGACCGCGCCAGGCTTTAATCGCCCAGCCGCCTCCGCTTCGTCCAGCATCGCCTTGGCAATCCGGTCTTTTACACTGCCCGCGGGGTTTAAGTATTCCAGTTTGGCCACCAATTGTGCCGAAAGGCTGTAAAGCGCTTCGTACCGGTGCAGGCGCACCAGCGGGGTCCCCCCCACCAAATCGGTCATGGAATGATAAATCTTCGCCATGGTTTCTTCTCTCCCTGTTTCATCATATTATAGTTTTCATATCTGTTTAATATGTTTTATATCATAGGATGATTCCAGGGTTTTGTCAACTATTTTTTTCTCATCCGCTTCAAATTTTGTCCAACCGGCTTGTTCTTACAATGCTCAAAACAGTTTCTGATATTGACGTTCCGGTCTTTTTTTCACCGTCCTATTTCCCGCAGCATAGCAAGCACCAGGTTTGCCGAGATATTCGCCGCTTCCTGTTCGAACTGGTCGAAGGAAACGCTTGCCTGGCGGCCCGCCAGGTCGCTGATGGCCCGCAGAACCAGGAAGGGGATGCCCATCGAACTGGCCGCCTGGGCAACCGCCGCGCCCTCCATTTCCACCGCGTCCGCGCCGAATTCCTCGATCAGCTGTTGCTTGCGTTCCAGGCTTTGGATGAATTGGTCACCCGATGCGATGGTGCCGACGCGGTAGTTGTGCCCGCCAAGCGCGCTGGGCGCCACCCGCTCGAAACAAGCGATCAAATCCGGGTCCGCCGCAAACCGGGTGGGCTCGTGGGAATCGCCAAAGCCCATATACCCCTTTGCGTGGCCGAAAACCGAAATATCAAAATCGTGCTGCACCGCGTCGCGGGAAACCACCATATCCCCAATTTCCAGCGATTGGTTCAGCCCGCCCGCCACGCCGGTATTAAGCAGCCTGTCTGCGCCGAACCGCACAGCCATCGCCTGGGCGCACAGCGCGGCGCATACCTTGCCGATGCCGCAGCGCGCCACCACCACCGGCTGCCCTTCCAGCCGCCCTTCGTGGAACACGATACCCGCCTCCCGGCGTTCGGTCTTTTGTTCCATCCGGGCGGTCAGCAGGGCGATCTCCGAATCCATCGCGCCAATAATCCCTGTTTTTTGTTCCATGCCTTATTCTTCCTTTCCCGCGGCGCGCCTTTTTGCCGCAATAACCATTTTCCGGCGCGCCGCCGTTCAACACACGCGTTTTTTTCAGTTTATTGCACGAGCGCACACTTGTCAACGGCGGTAAAATTCTGCGGCTCTCCTTCCAACAGCGGTCTTGAGGAATCGGTAAAATAATGCTACAATGAAACATCATCAAATCCATACAGGAAGGGTTGTTTGCCATGATTTTGACCGTCACGCTGAATGTGGCCATTGACAAACGGTACGTGGTGGAAAATCTTCGGATCGGCGAAGTGCTGCGGGTGAAGGAATGCAATTATACCGCCGGAGGAAAAGGCTTGAACGTCTCGAAGGTCGCCGCCATCGCCGGGGAGCGGGTACTGGCAACCGGGTTTGCCGGGGGGCACGCCGGCGCTTATGTGGAGGAAGCCTTAGCCAAGGCGGGAATCCAAAGCGATTTTGTCCATGTGGCGGGGGAAAGCCGGTCCTGCATCAATGTTTACGATCCGGTCAACCGTACCCAAACCGAATTTTTGGAACCCGGTTTTTCTGTCTC
>CABQAC010000329.1 GCA_902462035.1 uncultured Eubacteriales bacterium | reverse complement strand
CCTGCGCGCAGATCCTCTTTCTCATCCGCAAAAATGTCGAACTCTTCGAAAAAAATCACGGACCCATTTTTAGGGACTCCCAGCAACGCTGAAAAGGGTGTAATAGAAAAAATAAAAGGAACAGGACTAAAATCCTGTTCCTTTTTCCATTTGGGCCCATAAAAGTTTCGCCTGTTCGGCGTCGCGTAAAATCTGTTCCCGCAGCGCGGTCAGATCCGCGAACTTTTTTTCCGGCCGCAAAAAGCCCAGCAGATCCACCGGCACCCGGCGGCCGTACAGGTCCCCCTGAAACCCGGCGATCCAGGTTTCGGCCAGCGGAATGTGGGAACCCACCGTGGGCTTGACCCCTACGTTGGTCACCCCGTGGTACCGCTTGCCGTCCACCAAAACCGACGAGCCGTATACCCCAAACTTTGGCAGCACAAAGGACGCGGGAAACGGCTGGTTGATGGTAGGCGTGCCCAGCAGCCTGCCGATGCGGTTGCCGCGCACCACCTCGAAATCCACGCGGAAAGGCCTTCCCAGCATCCGGCGCGCCAGTTCCATATCGCCGGCGGCCACCGCCTCGCGGATGCGGGTGGAGCTGACCGGCGCGCCGCAAAACTCCACGGCGTCACAAATTTCGGTCCGAATGCCATACTGGGCGCACAAGGCGCGCAGCAGGGCGCTGTTCCCTGTTCCGCCGCGTCCAAAATGGTAGTTGAACCCGCAGGACACCCGTTTGGCCCGCAGCGCGCCGAACAGGACGTCCCGAACAAACTGTTCCGGCGTCAGTTCCCGCACCGAGGCGAAATCGACAGCCAAATACAGGTCAAAACCCATCCGGCGGAATTCTTCCTCTTTGGCCTGGGGGGACATCAGCGCCAGCGCCTGCTTGGCCGCCGCGCAGTCTTTGCCGCCGGTGGCAAACGTGAATACCGCCGGGGATAACCCCCCGCGCCTGCCCCGCAAGGCGCTTTGGAGCACCCGGGCATGGCCCAGGTGGACGCCGTCGAAACAGCCCAGCGCCACCGCGGTGGGCGTTTGCAGCGGCGTAATCCGCGTATATCGCCGCATCGGAATCATCCTCCTTGCATTTAACAGCCCTTGAACAGCCGCAGCACCCGCAATTCCCCGCGCGCGGGGTCCGGGTTCCCAAGCCCCAAAAAGCCGCCCTCTGGCGACAGGACCCGGCAAACGCCGCGCGGCGCGGCGGCCAGCCGGTCAAGCGATAACGCCCCGCCGTTTTGGAATCGGACCGCCTGTCCGGGGGTCACCGTAATTTGGGGATATTGGGCAAACAGCCGTTCCACCGGCAGCAGGCGCGTTTGCAGCCGTTCCTGCGCGGCAAGCTCCCGGGCTTCGTCCAGCGTTATGGCGTCCGCCAGGGTAAACCCCGCCGCCATGGTGCGCCGCAGGGCGGTCATCACGCCGCCGCAGCCCAAAGCCCGCCCAATATCGTGGCACAACGTGCGGATATAGGTTCCCTTGGAGCACGCGACCAAAAGCGTTCCCTCTCCAGTCTCCGGGCAAAAGGAGGTCACCTTCAGCTGCCGGATAGTCACCGGGCGGGGCGCCCGGTCCACCTCCACCCCCTGCCGCGCCAGTTCGTACAGCTTTTTGCCGCCTTGCTTGACCGCGGAATACATGGGGGGAACCTGCAAAATTTCCCCGCGGAACCTTTCGCACACCGCATAAAGGTCCGCCGGGGGAACCGCTGCCCGGCAATCGCGCAGCACCGTTCCGGTGCTGTCCTGGGTGTCGGTCTCCACCCCCAGCCGGAATCCGGCCTCGTATGTCTTATCCGTATCCGGAAGCAGCGCTTCCGCCCGGGTGGCGCACCCCAGCAGCAGGGGCAGCACGCCGGTGGCCATGGGGTCCAGCGTGCCGGTGTGGCCGATCTTTCTGGTATGGGCCAGCCCCCGCGTCACCGCGACCACGTCGAAGGAGGTAAACCCCGCCGGTTTGTCCAGCACCAGTACGCCGTTCCACATCGGAAACCCTCCCTGTATGTTCTGCCGGGTCAGCGCTGCCGCAGCGTTTCCCGTGCCAATGCCAGTATCACGTTTTTGGCGTGTTCCAGGCCGCCCTCCACCGTGCAGCCCGCCGCCTGGCGGTGCCCGCCG
>CABQAC010000328.1 GCA_902462035.1 uncultured Eubacteriales bacterium | reverse complement strand
GTTCTCCTGCCAAGCGGGGCGGGCGGCATCGACTGGGCCGCAGCGGGCGGCAGTGTTTTTTTGTTCCTCCTCATGCTGCTGGCGGTATCGCGCAAATGGCACCCCATCGCCGTCATCGCCGTATCGGCCGCGCTGGGCATCGCGGGCGGCCTGGCCGGGGAGGCGCTGTGGATATCCCCCTCCTAAACACCAAAGTCCCCGCCGTCCAATTGGACGGCGGGGACTGATTTTGCATCCGCGTGATTCCCGGGGTTCTTTCCTCGTTTTTCCTGCCTTGACCACCCTAACGGTTATCACCGCCATGGCCGCGCATTGGTTTAGCGGCCAAATTCGGCCAAGCGCAAATCCGGATTGTGTTCCTCCGCCCAGCGGATATTCCATTCGCTGGTGAACAGCAGCAGATAGTTCCCCTTCAAATCCTGAATCCGTTTGGTATCGGAGCTCAGATTCAAACTCTTTGGGTCCAGATTTTCATTTTCGATCCAGCGGATGTACTGGTAGGGCAGCCCTTCCATCCGAATGTCCACCCCGTATTCGTTTTTCAGCCGGTATTCCAGCACGTCAAATTGCAGGGTGCCCACCACCCCCACAATGACTTCCTCCATACCGCCGCCAATCTCCTGAAAAATCTGGATGGCGCCCTCCTGGGCGATTTGCGACGTCCCCTTGACAAACTGCTTGCGCTTCATCGAATCGGTCTGCCGCACCAGGGAAAAATGTTCCGGCGCAAAGGTGGGAATCCCCTCGAACGCAAAACGGTCCTGGGGGGAGCAGACGGTATCCCCGATAGAAAAGATGCCCGGGTCAAACACGCCGATGATATCCCCCGCATAAGCCTCCTCAATGATCTCACGGTCCTGGGCCATCAGCTGCTGGGGTTGGGAAAGGCGCATCTTTTTGTTGCCCTGCACATGCAGTACCTCGATCCCCTTTTCGAATTTGCCCGAACAGATGCGCATAAAGGCAATCCGGTCCCGGTGGGCCTTGTTCATGTTGGCCTGAATTTTAAAAATAAACCCGGAAAAAGAACCGGAAAACGGATCAACCTCCCCCGCGTCCGATCTGCGCGGCAGCGGCGGAGTGGTCATCTTTAAAAAGTCCTCTAAAAAGGGTTCGACGCCAAAGTTGGTCAGTGCGGACCCGAAAAACACCGGGGACAGCTTGCCGTGGCGGACCTTTTCCAAATCGAAATCCCCGCCCGCGCCGTCCAGCAGCTCCACGTCGTCCAGCAGCGTTTTATATTTATCCTCGCCGACACGGCTTCGCAGAGCGGGATCTTCAATCCCCAGCGCCAGCTTTTCCACCTCGTGCTGGCCGTTGTTGGCGGTAAAAGCCAGCACCCGGTTTTTCTGGCGCTCGTACACGCCCTGGAATTCCTTGCCCGAGCCGATGGGCCAGTTGACGGGATACGTTCCGATCCCCAGCACATTTTCAATCTCCTGCATCAAATCGTATGGGTCGCGGGCCTCCCGGTCCATTTTATTAATGAAGGTGAAAATCGGGATATCCCGCAGCAGGCAAACCTTGAACAGCTTGATGGTCTGCTGTTCCACGCCCTTGGACGCATCGATCACCATCACCGCAGAATCCGCCGCCATCAGCGTACGGTAGGTATCTTCAGAAAAATCCTGGTGCCCGGGGGTATCCAGAATATTGATGCAAAACCCGTCGTACCGAAACTGCATGGCGGAGGAAGTAACCGAAATGCCCCTCTGCTTTTCAATCTCCATCCAGTCGGACACCGCGTGCTTCATCGACTTTTTTCCCTTTACCATACCGGCGGTCTGGATCGCTCCGCCGTACAGCAAGAACTTTTCGGTCAGCGTCGTTTTTCCCGCGTCCGGGTGGGAGATGATGGCAAAGGTCCTTCTTTTTTGAATCTCCGTTCGATAATCAGCCAAGGGTCGTTCCTCCACAAATCCAAATTCATTCTATTTTACCGCGTTTGCGCCGAATAATCAATTCCCTTCTTCTCTGGCCTTGCAAATCCTTTGGACCAAATATTCATCCGATAAAATATAAACCGAATAAATGAAAAACACGGCTGCAAGTCATCTGCTTTAATCCGCCTATCGTTTTATGGATTTATGATTTACCGTTTCTATCAGCAGCATTCCTCGCCCCAAGCGCATCATACACAGGCTGATATAA
>CABQAC010000327.1 GCA_902462035.1 uncultured Eubacteriales bacterium | reverse complement strand
GGGGCGCTCCGCTTTGTTGCCCGTCCCGGTTTTCAAAATCCTGATATTCGCTCATTTACAGCCCTCCGCGACTCATGTCATGGCAATTTCTTTCCTGTTCCAGACGGTCCAGGAAGCCAGAATTCAAACTCGGTATATTCGTTTTGCACGCTCTTGACAGCGATGTCCCCGCCGTGGATCTGCACGATGGTCTTTACCAGGTACAACCCCAGCCCCATGCCGTTTTTGTCCCGGCTGCGGGATTTGTCCGTCTTATAAAAGCGGTCGAAGATCATGGGCAGTTCGTCCGGCGCGATACCGGGGCCGGTATTATTGACCTTGACCGTCACCCGTCTGTCGTCCTGGGTCAGGGAGAAGGTGATTTTTCCGCCCTCGTCCACAAACTTGACCGCGTTTTCGGTCAGGTTATAAAGGACCTGGTGCAGCAAATCCGGGTCGCCCTCGACAAAAACGCTCTCGATTTCGTCCAGGCCCAAAATATGGATTTGTTTGTCCTCGATCAGCTGTTCGAAGGAAATAACCGTATTGAAGATGGTTTCCCGGATGTCGAAGCGGACGCGGTGAATTTTCATCTCTCCGCTGTCGATGCGGGAAAGGTCCAGCATAGACCGCACCAGCCGGGAAAGGCGTTTGATTTCGGACGACACGATGGAAAGGTACTGGTTCTGTTTTTCGGGGGGAATGGTACCGTCCAAAATACCGTCGATAAAGCCCGCGATGGTGGTCATGGGGGTCTTAAGCTCGTGGCTGATGTTGGCGATAAAGCTGCGGCGCACCGATTCCCCGGCCGCCAGGGAGGAAGCCATGTTGTTGAACGCCACCGCCAGTTCGCCCACCTCGTCGTCCCGTATAATCCGCACGCGGCGGGTAAAATCCCCCTTGCCAAAGTTGGCCGCGGCGGCCGACATTTCGCGCAGCGGCAGCACCATGCGGTAAGACATGATGCTGGCGGCGGCAAAGGAAATGATGGTGGCGAACACTGCGGCAAACAAAAAGATGCGCAGCATATCTTTTTTAAACTGGGTGAAGGATTCGGCGGACGACGCGATAAAGGCCGCGCCGATCACCTTGCTTTCGCCCGAATTTTCGAGAAAAGCCAGGGGCGTGCCCACCACGTAATGCTCGGCAGGATATATACCCCCCAGCTTGCCCACGCCGTTGTACTCGCCCTTCATGGCGGCGGCCATCATCTCTGTGGGCACTGTTTTGCCGATATGGTCGCAGCTCGATTGTTCGGAACAGAAGATGATGGCCCCGTCCTTGCCCGCGATGAAGATATCCGCCCGGGAGCTTTGGGAAAAAGCCACCGCGAAGGTTTGGGCCTCCACCGGCAGCTCGTAGGAATTGTCCGCTTTTTTTACTGTTTTGGAGCCGACAAAGGCGGAAATGGTTTCTACATTGTCCTTTAAATTGGACAGCTTATCCCCGACCCAATAGTCGGACATAGAGACAAAAAAGATGCCCCCCATAATGATGAAGCTGCCGAAGACGATCACCGAAATCAGCACCATGTATTTCCGAAATAGCGACTTCCGCATTATTCCTTGACCTCGAATTTATAGCCGACGCCCCAAACGGTCTTCAGGGACCATTTGTCCGAAACGCCTTCCAGTTTTTCGCGCAGCCGCTTGACATGAACGTCCACCGTGCGGGAATCGCCGTAATAATCAAAGCCCCACACCTCGTCCAGCAGCTGGTCCCGGGTCAGCACCCGGTTGGGGTTGCTGGCCAAATGGTAAATCAGCTCCAGCTCTTTTGGCGGGGTGTCCACCTGCACGCCGTTGACCTTCAGCTCGTAGTTGGTCAGGTTGATGGACAGCTTGTCGTATTTGACCTCCTTGACCTGGCTGCCGTCGGACACGCCGCTGCGGCGGAGCACCGCGCGGATCCGGGCGACCACCTCTTTGGTCTCGAAAGGTTTGACCACATAGTCGTCCGCTCCCAGTTCCAAGCCCAGCACCTTGTCGAATATTTCGCCCTTGGCGGTCAGCATAATGATCGGGCACTGGGACTTTTTACGGATCTCGCGGCAAACCTGCCAGCCGTCCAGTTCCGGCATCATCACGTCCAGCATGATCAGGCTGGGGTTGCATTTTTCAAATTTTTCCAGCGCTTGCTTGCCGTCGTTGGCAATCTCTACCTCGAACCCCTCTTTTTCGATG
>CABQAC010000326.1 GCA_902462035.1 uncultured Eubacteriales bacterium | reverse complement strand
CTTCGTCGATGCCGTCGAGCAGCTGCTGGTCATTGACCGGGCCCAAGGTGACGGTGGTGAGCACCTGGGTCTGGCCGCGGGTAAACAGGCCCGAACCATGGGTGCGGGGCAGCACGCCCACTTCGGCGGCCAGGGGGCGGATCTGGTCCATTCCGCGGCCGTCCACACGCTTCTGCTCATCCAAAAGCCAGCGGCGCACCACAAATTTTTGGGTCTTATACAAGCATTCCTCAATCTTAGCGCCCTGGTCGGGGTAGATGGGGTCAAAATGCTCGTGTACCTTTTCGTAAATCGGGCGCAGCCGCTCGTCGCGGACCTTTTTGTCGTCGGTATCCAGCGCAACCCGGATGTCCTCCACCGCGAATTCCTTTACGGCCTCGAACATCTCGTGGTCCGGCTCGTTGGACGGGTAGCTGAACTTTTCCTTGCCCACCTGGGCCTTGATATCCTGAATAAAGGCGATAATCTTCTGGTTGGCCTCGTGGCCGGCCATAATGCCGTTGTACATGACCTCGTCGGACACGCAGTTAGCGCCCGCTTCGATCATGGCGATGCGGGAATCGGTGGAAGCCACCGTCACCGCCATCTGGCTGCGCTGCTTTTGTTCGAAAGTGGGGTTGATGACGATCTCGCCGTCCACATAGCCCACCGAAACGCCGCTGATGGGGCCTTTCCACGGCACGTCGGAAATCGAAATGGCAATGGAAGTGCCGATCATGGCGGTAATCTCCGGCGAGCAGTCGGGATCCACCGACATGACGGTATTCACAATACAAACGTCGTTGCGCATGTCCTTGGGGAACAAGGGCCGGATGGGCCGGTCGATGACACGGCTGGCCAAAACGGCTTTTTCGCTGGGGCGGCCTTCCCGCTTTAGAAAAGAACCGGGGATTTTGCCCACCGCGTATAGTTTTTCCTCAAAATCTACCGACAAGGGGAAAAAGTCGATGCCGTCCCGGGGCTTCTCGCTGGCGGTCACCGCCACGTGAACCACGGTTTCGCCGTAACGGACCAGCGCTTCGCCGTTGGCCAGCTGGCCCATTTTGCCGGTTTCGACCACCAACGGGCGTCCGGCAAGTTCTGTTTCAAAAACCTTAAAATTTTCAAACATGAATTTTACCATCCTTTCGTGCAGGTTCGTTTCAGAAAATGGCCGCCAGCCATATCCGCAAACCGTACCCTCCACTTTTTATCGTCAACGGAAGGCCAAGGATTAGCAATTAAACCAACGCTTTTTGGGGGAAAGCGCTCGTTTCACTGCTAACGCCTTTGCCGCCCGTGTCCGGCTGAACACACCTGCAAATAATCCTAAAGGCAGGCGACTATCGTCACCTGCCCCCCAGATACCAAATTATTTCCGGATGCCAAGTTTCGCGATGATAGCGCGGTACCGTTCCACATCCACCTTGGTCAAATAATTGAGCAAGCCCCTTCTTTGGCCAACCATTTTCAGCAGGCCGCGGCGGGAGTGGTGGTCCTTGGGATGCACGCGCAGATGATCGGTCAGATCGTTGATCCGCTTGGTCAGCAGCGCAATCTGCACCTCGGGGGAGCCGGTGTCACCCTCGTGGGTGGCGTACTCGGCCATAATAGCCGTTTTTTCTTCCTTCAACATGATACGAACACCTCGTTTATAAATTTCCGCGAATTTCAGTAGCAGGCAGGTGTTGTTCCGCATAAAGCGGCTCAATCCTGAAACCGAAAAACGGGATTTTGCCGGCCGCACAGGGCTGGCAGCTTTCAAAGTATATCACAACAAGCGGCTTTTGTAAAGAGAAATCCTGTCAAAAACCGCATGGCAGAGGGAAATCAGATTATTTTCCCTTCTGCGCTTCGTCTGCGGCGCTGTTCTTGCCCATCGCTTCGTTTTTTCTCTTTTCAAACGCTTCCAATCCCCACTGGATGAGCTCCACCGTTGCCGCGGAGCGGCTGGGATAGCGGTTATCAAAACGAAAATCGTCGATTCGTTGAATCAGTTCCGCATCCAAAACAATGGTAAAGCGCGGTTTTACTGTTCCCATCATAATATCCCTCCATGGTTCATATTATGCGCCGGTTCATATATTATGTCAAGTATTATTATTTACAAAAAAGCTTGACGAATCATTTTGTACTTTTCATTTTCACCTCCGGTGGGGCCCCATCTTTTCCCTCGTCGGAAAAGAT
>CABQAC010000325.1 GCA_902462035.1 uncultured Eubacteriales bacterium | reverse complement strand
AGGTCATCGCTTCTTACGAGCTTTTACTGCGGGAAAGCGAGCAGACAAGCAAGAAGCTGGAAGCCGCTACCGAAAAATTGGAGGAGTATCGCGGGCGGGAGGATAACATCAGCGCGGCCTTGATGAATGCCCAGCGCCAGGCGGATCTCGTGATCCGGGAGGCGAACCACCATGCCGAGGTGATCGTACAGGATGCAAAGGACCAATCCGCACGGATGGTTGCCAGCGCCCAGCAAGAAATTGATCGGGAAGAGGCAGCGCTGCAAGGCTTGAAGACGGAGATATCTTCCTTTAAGGCGCGCTTGCTGAATATTTACAAACAGCATTTGACGCTGATTGACGCGCTGCCGGAGGAAGAAGCGCCCCAGCAGCCAGCAGAGGATGCGCGGCCTGAATCGCCAGAGGCGGAAATTGTGCCGCCGGCAGAGGAAGCGGTGGTTGTCCCGGAAGTTCCATCCGCTTCGGAAACAGACGGCGAACCAGTCCAGGCTGCAGAGTCCGCATTTTTTGACGCGTCTGATTTTTCGCCTCAGTCTGTTGTGTCCGCGCCTGCGGAGGAAAAGACCGAACCGATCCATGGGTTCACCGTGGACCTGAACGCCTTTGCGGAGGAAGGGGAGTCTATTGCGGAGGAAGAAGCTTACGAGCGTATTCCTTCCCGCTTCGAATCCTTAAAGTTTGGCGATGATTACGACCTTAACAGCGACGCGGACGACGAACTACCGTTCGCCAAGTTCAAGCGGAAAAAATAAGCAGCCGGGAAAGGAAACGACATTGTGATTATCATCGCTTTTGTTATTATTATCGTGCTGGCCGCTGTGGACCAGCTGCTGAAGGCGGCTGTGGTGGCATACCTCCAGCCGGTCGGTACGATTACGGTTATTCCTGGTTTGCTGGAATGGAAGTATGTGGAAAATCGTGGTGCCGCTTTCGGTATTTTGGCGGACCAGCGGTGGATTTTTATGGCCCTGACGGTCATTGTGATCGTTGCCGCTGGCTTATATTTGCTTTCCAGGCGTTGTAAAAGCCCTTTTTTGGCCGTGTCGCTATCCCTGGTCATTGCGGGCGGGGTTGGCAACCTAATCGACCGGGTGGTGTTGGGGTATGTGATCGATTATATTTATGTCACCTTCTTCCCATTCATTTTCAATTTTGCTGATTGCTGCGTCTGTATCGGCGCTGTTCTCTTTTTGATCTATATCCTGTTTTTAGAAGGAAAAGGCAAAAAGGCCCAAGCGCCAGCGGGGGAAGGGGTCAGACAAAACAATGAAGGAAATCATCCAGACTGTAACGACGGACCAGGCGGGGGCGCGGATTGATAAACTGATCGCGTCATGCTGGCCGGAACTGACCCGTTCCGCAGTCCAAAAGCTGATGGCGGAAGGCTGTGTTTTGGTCAACGGGCGGCAAGCCGAAAAAAATGACAAAGCGCGTTGCAACGACCAGGTCATGATCCGGCTGCCGGAACCAGTAAGGGATACGGCAAAGCCGGAAGCGATCGACCTGGATATTGTCTATGAAGACAGCGATCTGCTTGTGGTTAACAAGCCTAAGGGAATGGTGGTCCACCCCGCGGCGGGAAATCCGTCCGGTACCTTGGTCAACGCGCTGCTTGCCTATTGCGGAGATTCTTTGTCTGGTATCAACGGCGTGCTTCGGCCTGGTATTGTACACCGGATCGATAAGGATACCAGCGGCCTTTTGATTGTTGCAAAGAATGATTTTGCGCATCAACATTTGGCGGAACAGATAAAGCTTCACACCTTTACACGTGAATATGAGACGGTAGTATATGGAAACCTAGTGGAAGACGGTACGGTAGATGCGCCGATAGGACGCCATCCGGTGGAACGCAAAAAAATGGCGGTTACCGACCGTAATTCACGCCATGCCGTAACGCATTATCAGGTTATTGGCCATTATCCTGGTTTTACCCATTTGCGCGTCCAGCTGGAAACCGGACGCACCCATCAAATTCGCGTGCATCTGGCGCACATTGGCCATCCGGTGGCTGGGGACCCGGTTTACGGTCCCAAAAAGCCCATTGCCAGCTTGCATGGTCAATGCTTGCATGCGAGAAAAATTGGTTTTGTACACCCCAGAACCCAGGCGTATTTAGAATTCACCAGTCCGCTGCCCGGTTATTTTATTCGTTTCCTTCGTACGCTT
>CABQAC010000324.1 GCA_902462035.1 uncultured Eubacteriales bacterium | reverse complement strand
ACAGGCAAGCGAACAGGCCGATCATGTACGAAATGTAGAAGGTGGACACAAACACCACCGCAAGGCTAACCAGCAGCAACCGCATCCGTCCCTCCCGGACCAGCCGGTCTACGCCAAGCATAACAATAGGCAGCCAAATAACCCCATCTAGCCACATCAAGTTCATGGAATAAACCACCGTATAGGACATCAGCCCGTACAGCAGGGAAAAAGCCACGGCAGAAAGGTCGGCCCGGCGGAAATACCCGCGCAGGAAAATACCGAAGGTCAGGCCGCAAAGGCCAACCTTTAAGATATTCAGGAACAAAAGCCCGGCCGGCAAATACTCGTTGGGAACCAACAGCGTCAGCAGAGAAAGCGGACTGGAAACATGATAGGCAATGATACCGATGTAATTTTGCCCAAACGATTTATGCCAAGAAAACTGCACGCTGGCCGCGCCGTTCCAGATATCCTTTAAGCCCGCGAAAAAATCGACATACTGACCGGACAAGTCCATAATCAAAATAGAACGGTCCCCAAACGGCGCCATGCCGAAGGAGGCGTATACCGCAAGCAGCACCGCGGCAGGCAGCAAAAAGCATAGCGCCAGCCACCATAGCGACCGACGCGATAACGGGGACGTTTCCTCCCGCATGAGCTTTTCCCGATGTACCTTCATCTGATTGAACCATCCTTTCGCTCAGACTGGGGTGCCCCCGTCCGTGTTGTAAAACCGTTTCGTGCCACGCCGCATCGCGCAAACGGTCCATCGCTCCGTGACGCGCATTTGCGTTTGCCTCATTTTTTGATATAATAGGGGTATCTTTTTTAATATGCCGCCCATTCTGGAGGTTTCCGTTTTCCAAAAAGGAGGGCCATGATAATGCATGCTGTCAAAACTTATCCCCAAGCGGAAATCTGGTACCTTTCCCACAGCGGGTTTGCCGTGCGTACCGCTACGAAACTCCTGATTTTTGACTATGCTCCCCAAGGCGCGCCCCTGCTGGGGGAATTGGACCAGGGTCTGCTGCAGCCCGCCCTTTGGGAGGGCCGCCAGGTGTTTCTGTTTGCTTCCCACAGGCACGGCGATCATTTCGACCCCCGCGTGTTGGAATGGCGCGGCCAAATTCCAGACATCCGGTTTGTGCTGTCGGACGATATCCGCTTGCGCGGCGAAAAAGAAGCGCGGGACATCTTATGGGTTCATTTTGGGAAGGAATACCAATGGCAGGGGCTGTCCATCCGCACCCTGCATTCCACCGACGAAGGCGTGGCCTTTGTCGTATGGACCGACGGCCTTTGCCTGTACCACGCCGGCGACCTGAACTGGTGGCACTGGAATGAAGAAAGCCGGCACTATAACGATTCGATGGCCGGCCAGTACCGCAAGGAAATCGATTCCCTGGCCGGAATGCCAATCGACCTGGCATTTGTTCCGCTGGATCCCAGGCTGGAGGAAAACTATTTGCTGGGGATGGATTATTTTTTGAGAAAGACCCATCCGCGCATGGTATTCCCCATGCATTTTTGGGGAGATTACGCCGTGTTCGATACCCTGCAAAACGACCCGCGCGCGGAAGCGTGGCGGGACCTGGTAACGGTGCCGCGGCGCCGCGGCCAACATTTTTTCTTTAATCCAGAATCTCGATCCAATAACCGTCCGGATCGTTGATAAAATACAAATTCATATCGTGATTTTCGTAGCAGACACAACCCATTTCCTGGTGTAACCGGAACGCCTCTTTTTTGTCCGGCACCCGGACAGCCAGGTGGATTTCATTGTCGCCCAGGTTATAGGGTTCTTTCCTGTCCCGCAGCCAGGTCAGCTCCAGGTTGTAGCTGGTTTTGCCATCCCCCAAAAAGACGATGATAAACGAACCGTCTTTTGCCTGCGAACGGCGGATTTCTTTAAGGCCCAGCGCTTTTTCGTAAAACGCCAAACTGTTTTCCAAATTAAAAACATTAAAATTCGTGTGCAAAAATGTGGACTCCATTTGTTTTGCGCCTCCTGTTTTTTGTCTTTCGTTCCATTATATAAGGTTTCCCCCATTCCTTCAACCCAAAAACGTCAGTCCATAAAAAAATGGCCGAATCCTCTTGACAGGTATAAAAATCCTCTGTATAATAAAACAGTCGCGAAAGGGACACCGTCCGTTTTAGCGCGCTTTATGGCCCGGTAGTTCAGTTGGTTAGAACGCTAGCCTGTCACGCTAGAGGTC
>CABQAC010000323.1 GCA_902462035.1 uncultured Eubacteriales bacterium | reverse complement strand
AACGCGGCCGAGCTGCTGGGCAAGCCCGATGTGGACGGCGGCCTGATCGGCGGCGCGTCGCTGAAGGCGCCGGACTTTGCCGCCATTGTAGACGCGGCGGGCCAATAAAACATACCCGGGGCAGGCAAAAAATTGCCTGCCCCCCTTCTTATCAAAGAATAGCAAGACAGGCGATCGCGTTTTTTTAAACAATGTTTACAGCACGGCGTTTCTTTTCCGTTTCCAAAGGAGAAAGAACGACGCCCTGCCGGCTTGCAGAGAAAGGATGGTCAAACGAATGAAAAAGCCCCTGATTTTAATGATTCTGGACGGATTTGGCTGCGGCAAAGATTACGGCAACGCCATCATGGCCGCCAATAAGCCCAACCTGGATAAACTGTTTTCCGCAAACCCCATTACCCAAATCGGCGCGTCGGGCATGGATGTCGGCCTGCCGGACGGCCAGATGGGCAACAGCGAGGTGGGCCACACCAACATCGGCGCGGGGCGCATTGTTTACCAGGAGCTGACCCGCATCACCAAATCCATTCAGGACGGCGACTTTTTCGCCAATCCGGAACTGATCGCCGCCATGGAAAGCTGCCGCGAAAAGGGCACCGCTCTGCATTTGATCGGGCTGCTGTCCGACGGCGGCGTGCACAGCCACAACAGCCACCTGTACGCGCTGGCGGAAATGGCGAAAAAGTTCGGGCTAACCAAGGTGTTTGTCCACTGCCTGCTGGACGGGCGCGACGTGCCTCCTTCCTCCGGCAAGGATTACGTGATGGAATGCGCCGGCAAGCTGCGGGAACTCGGCGTGGGCCAAATTGCCACCGTAATGGGCCGTTACTATGCCATGGACCGGGACAACCGCTGGGAGCGCGTCCAAAAGGCGTATGACGCCATGGTGTTCGGCGAAGGCGTGCAAAACAGCGATCCGGCTGCCGCGGTGCAGTCCTCTTACGACGCGGGGGTCACCGACGAGTTCGTACTGCCCACGGTTTGCGCGCCGGATGGCAAAATTCAGCAGGACGATTCGGTAATATTCTTTAACTTCCGCCCAGACCGCGCGCGGGAAATTACCCGGACGCTGGTGGATCCGGATTTTTCCGGCTTTGTGCGGAAGAAAGGTTTTTTCAACGTCAAGTTCGTGTGCATGACCCAGTACGACGCTTCCATGCCCAATGTGTCTGTCGCCTTTAAACCCCAGTCGCTGCAAAACACCTTCGGCCAATATATTTCGGACAAAGGGCTTTCCCAGCTGCGCATTGCAGAGACCGAAAAGTACGCCCATGTGACCTTCTTCTTCAACGGCGGCGTCGAAACCGTCTACCCAGGCGAGGACCGGTGCCTGATCAACTCCCCCAAAGTGGCCACCTACGACCTGCAGCCGGAAATGAGCGCCTTTGAAGTGACCGACAACGTGCTGGAACGGATCGAGAGCGGCCGGTACGATGTGATCATCCTGAACTTTGCCAACTGCGATATGGTCGGCCACACCGGCGTATTCGACGCGGCCAAAGCCGCGGTGGAAGCGGTGGACCAATGTGTGGGCAAGGTCGTAGACGCCGTTGTGGCCCAGGGCGGCGTGGCGCTGATTACCGCCGACCACGGCAATGCCGACCAGATGTACGAGCCGGACGGCTCCCCCTTTACCGCACACACCACCAACCCGGTGCCCTTCTGCGTGGTCAATTACCCCTGTACGCTGCGGCAGGGCGGCAAGCTGGCGGACATTGCGCCCACCATGCTGCAAATTTTGGGCATGCCCCAACCCGCGGAAATGGACGGCAAAAGTTTGATCGGCTGACCGGATGTCGTTTTAACGCCCCGCACATAACAAAAGGCGCTGCGGTTGATTTACGCGCTTTTATAAAAGATATGGAGGAGGTTGTTTTTCATTATGTTCAAGATCAATCAGTCTCCAGGATTTTGGTTCGCATTAGGCCTTTTATGGAGCTTAACGGTTCTTGTTTTTGTATTGGAGAAAGCTCCTTCTTATCTGGCGCTCATACCGATTGGAATCTTGTCCGTCGCTTGTTATCTAACGGCTGTTATTTTATGGATCAAACGAAAACAATCGCGTAAACCGTCTTTCCATTCAATAACGAAGGGCAACAGCGAAAATTGTCATTAGCCTGTTTTTCGTGTCTGTACTTATTTCATAGTATTCGCGGCAGGGGGGAGTCCTCCCTGCCGCTTGTTCTTTGCACAAACAAGGG
>CABQAC010000322.1 GCA_902462035.1 uncultured Eubacteriales bacterium | reverse complement strand
AAAAAAGTATTTAAAAGGGCGGATCCAGCGGATCCGCCCTTTTCTTTTTTCGGTTACGGCTGCGGTTCTGGCTGCGCAGAGCGCTTGCCGCGCAGCATCAAAACGCCGATGACCATCAACATGGGGAAAATTACGCCGAGCAGCAGCCCTGCCTTTAAGCCCGTCTGGTCGGGGCTAAGCCCCATAGAGGCGCCCAGGGAAATAGCACCGGGCATCCGCTGCACCAGGTCGGACACAAGCCCCGCCAGCCATGGGCCCAGCGACGCCCCAATATCCCCAAACATCGCCAGCAGCCCGAACATAGCCGTGCCGCCGTAAGGAATCAGCGCCGAGGACAAGCTATAGGTGCCAGGCCACATCAGGCTGACCGAAAAGCCGCAGACGGCGCAGCCCAGCAGCGACAGAATGGGGGTGGGAAAAAATACCGTGGTCAGGTAACATGCCACGCACAGCATTCCGCTGAACAGCAGCGCGTTCTGCAGCCGGATCCGCTGGCCGAACACGCTGTACAGCACCCGGCCCAGCCCCATCAGCGCGGCGAACAGGCAGGGACCCAGCAGGTCGCCCAGCACTTTGGGCACCTGCAGCCCCTTTTCCGCGAACAGCGACGACCATTGGGACATGGTCAGTTCGGACGCGCCCGCAGCCAGCATCAGCAGCAGCGCGATGAGGAAAAAACGGGATTTCAGTAAGCTGCGCGGCGACTTTTGCTGTTCCTGGGGAACCGGGGGCGCCAAAGGAACCCGGCAGAAGCGGAAGGTATTGTAAAGGGGAACCGCGGCCCAAAGAATGGGCAGCAAAAACCAAATCTGGTGCCCCAGCAGCCGGAGCGCCAAGGTGGTAACCAACACCACCGCCATCTGCCCCCAGCAGTAAAAAGAGTGGAGCAGGCTCATGGACGACGCCTTGGCGTCGCCGGGCAGGGAATCGACAATGGGGCTGATGAGCACTTCGATCAGGCCGCCCCCCACGGCATACAGCAGCACGGCGATGACAAGCCCCGCGTAAGGCGAGGGCATCAGCCTGGGCAGCACGCCCAGGGCAACCAGCCCCAGGGTGCAAAACAGATGGGCAGCCACCACCATCCGGCGGTGACCGACCCGGTCGGCGAATTTGACCGCGATCAAATCCACCAGAATTTGCGAGCCGAAATTGATCAGTACCAGGCGGCCCATCATTTCGAAGGAAAGGTGGTAATCTTCCTGAAAAATTAAAAAGAACAGCGGCGCCAAATTGTTTGTGATGGCTTGGGTGATGTACCCCAGGTAGCATGCGCGCCGGGTGGAGCGGTAGGTTGGTTTCATGGTTTTAATCCTTTTTGTCATTATGTATTGTTTTATTGAAGCAAAAAATAACAATTCGTATCATATGCTGCAAAATGACCGCGAGACGTACGAAAAGTTTTACGACAGCTTTGGCCTGCAGTTAAAATACGGTGTATACGCCGACTACGGCGCCCATAAAGATGACCTGAAGGACCTGATTCTGTTCTATTCCTCCAGCCAGAAAAAACGGGTATCCCTGGCCGAGTATACGGCGGCCATGAAGGAAGGGCAGAAATACATTTACTACGCCGCGGGCGGCAGCGTGGAAAAAATTGACCACCTGCCCCAGACCGAGCTGCTCAAGGATAAGGGATATGAAATTTTGTACCTGACCGACGACATCGACGAGTTTGCTCTGCGGGTACTCCATGCGTTCGAGGACAAAGAGTTCCGTTCGGTGTCCGGCGGGGATTTGGGGCTTGAGGAGGAAGCGGAGCAGAAAAAGCAGGCGGAAGAACAATCCGAGGCGCACAAGGAACTGTTCGAAGCCATGACCAAGGCCCTGGACGGCAAGGTCAAAGCGGTGCGGCCTTCCGCCATCCTGAAAACCCATCCGGTCTGCCTTTCCACCGATGGCGAGCTTTCGCTGGAGATGGAGAAGGTGCTCAATTCCATGCCGGTGGACCAAAAGGTCAAGGCCGAGCGGGTGCTGGAGCTTAACAGCAACCATCCGGTGTTCAAAACCCTTTGCGGCCTGGCGGAAACCGACCCCGAAAAGCTGGCGGAATACGCCAAGCTGCTTTACGACCAGGCGCTGCTCATCGAAGGGATGTCCATCGAGGACCCGGTAGCGTTCTCCCAGCGGGTGTGTACCCTGATGGCCGGGCAGTAAAACAGGAATATTTTAAAAGGGGGGAGGCGCCGCTTAAGCGGCGCCTC
>CABQAC010000321.1 GCA_902462035.1 uncultured Eubacteriales bacterium | reverse complement strand
CCCCAACAATGTGGGCAGAATCATCCGCGCTATCGAAATATACCGCCAGACCGGCGTCACGATGAGCGAACAGATCAGGCGTTCCCGCCTTCGGCCGCCGCCCTACCGGCTTTGTATGCTGGGCGTTGCTTTCCGGGATAGGGAACGCCTTTATCGTAGGATCGACAGCCGGGTCGATCAAATGCTGGCGGATGGCCTGTTAGGGGAGGCCGAACAGGTATTATCGCTGCCCGGAGGCAAAACAGCGGCGCAGGCCATCGGCTACAAGGAGCTGGCGCCTTACCTGCGCGGGGAAACTAGCCTGCCGGAAGCCGTTGCGCGGCTGAAGCAGGAAACACGGCGATATGCCAAACGGCAGCTTACCTGGTTCCGGCGGGACAGCCGCATTTTTTGGCTGTACGGGGATGATTACCCGAACTGGATGGAAATGTTTGGGGACGCCTGCCGAACGGTGGAACAACAGCTTGGTTTGTGATATACTCGGATTAAAATGGCACACGGTAAATGAACAGGAGAAAAAAACATGCGCGATTCGTGGCTGAAAAAACTAGGAACCATTGCGATTTCCCTGCTGCTGCTCGCTTATGTCGGGTATCAGATCTACAAATCCGTCTTTTCTGGCGTAACAACCGAGACCGCCGTAATGTTCCAGGCGGCGGATACCATCAATACCAGCGGTTTCGCCATCCGGCAGGAAGCAGCAATTACTTCGGCAAACGGGAATGCCGTCCAATTTTTATACCGAAATGGCGAAAAGATCGCGAAGGGCGGCGTATTAGCCCAGGTTTACGCCAAAATGGACGACGTTTCCGCCCAGGAGGAAATCGACCTGCTCGACGAGGAAATTATGCAGCTGGAACGGCTGAACAAACTGGGGAATGGTTACGAAACCAACCAAGAAGATATCGACGGCAAGATCAACGAGCAGTTTTTTCAGACGTTGAACGCGATAAATACCAATCAGCTTGCGACATTTCAATCCACCCGCAACGCGTTGCTGGATTTGATGAACGAACGGCAGATCGTGACCGGCGCTATCTCGGATTTCAACCAGCAGATTGAAATTTTAAAACAACGGCGGCAAACGCTCCAATCTTCCCACGGGCAGGCCATTGCAACCATTACGGCGCCGACTTCCGGCTATTTTATTCGGGAATTGGACGGCTACGAAAACGCTTTCGACATTACCAAGCTGGGGGAGATTACCACCGAAGAGCTGCAAAACTTCGAAGCCAGGCAACAAGCGCTGCCGGAGAACGCCATCTGTAAAATTTCCGCGGTTCACGAGTGGTATATTGCCTGCGTGGTATCCTCTTCCGACGCGCTGAAACTAGAAAAAGGCGCCAGTATGCGGTTGCTGCTGCCCTCGGTTTCCACAACGTCCCTTCCTGTAACGGTTCGGGAGATTAATCAGCCGGATAAAAAGGCGGACGCGGTGGTGGTCTTCCAAAGCGATGTTTTAGACGGCACCCTCATTTCAGTACGCCATACACCGGTACAGATTTTAACCAAACAGTATTCTGGGATCAAAATCAGCCGAAGCGCCATTCGAATGGAAACCCTGACCCGGGAAATCAAGGACGAAGACGGCAATGTGACGGGAACGGAAGAAAAAGAGGTGCAGGGCGTTTATATCCTATACGGGGAAGAAATTCGTTTCCGCGAGATTTCGCCCCTTTATATGGACAACCATTATGTGATTTGCGATCCAAACCCCGCCGATTCGTTTTCCGGCAAAAACCTGCGGCTGTACGACGAAGTGGTCGTTTCCGGAAAGGATTTGTACGATGGAAAATATATTAAATAGTGAAGACCGCCGCTTTTACAACCTGGATGAGAATTATAAATTGATCTGTGAGCGTGTGGCCCAGGCCGCGGTCCAATCCGGCCGCAATCCGGAGGATATCACCATTTTGGCCGCGACCAAAACCGTTCCGGCGCCTGTCATCAACCATGCCATATCCCTGGGCGTTTCGCATATTGGTGAAAACCGGGTACAAGAATTGCTGCAAAAGGTGGATTTGCTCGATTTATCTCATTGTACGCTGCAAATGATCGGCCATTTGCAAACCAATAAGGTACGCCAAATTGCCGGCAGGGTCACCATGGTTCAGTCGGTGGATAGCCTCCGGCTGGCGGAGGAAATCGATCGCCAAGCGGCCCGCGTCGGCAAAACGATGGAGATTTTGGTGGAGGTAAATATTGGCGGGG
>CABQAC010000320.1 GCA_902462035.1 uncultured Eubacteriales bacterium | reverse complement strand
GGGGCCTTTGGCCCCGTGTGGGAGGAAGGAAATTTTCCTTCCGCCATTTACCACAATTATTGGAGGTGCAAAAAATTGGCTCAGAAGGTTACGGGCTTTATAAAGCTCCAGATTCCCGCCGGCAAGGCTACTCCGGCACCGCCAGTGGGACCGGCTCTCGGTCAGCATGGCGTGAACATCATGGCGTTCACCAAGGAATTTAACGAGCGGACCAAAAACGACGTAGGCTTGATCATCCCTGTGGTGATTACCGTGTACGCCGACCGTTCCTTTACCTTTGTGACCAAGACGCCGCCTGCCGCCGTCCTGATCAAAAAGGCTTGCGGAATCGAAAGCGGATCGGGTGTTCCCAACAAGACCAAAGTAGCGAAGCTGACCGCGGATCAAGTCAGAAAGATTGCCGAGCAGAAAATGCCGGATCTCAACGCCGCTTCCGTCGAAGCCGCCATGCGCATGATCGCCGGGACGGCGCGCAGCATGGGCGTTACGGTAGAGGACTGATTGACCCCGGTGTGGGAGGATTATTCCGATTTTACCACAAGGGAGGATAACAAATGAAACACGGTAAAAAATATGTCGACAGCCTGAAGCTGATCGATCGTTCGAAGTTTTATGACGCGGACGAGGCTTTGGGCCTGTGCGTGAAAACGGCTACCGCTAAGTTTGACGAGACCGTCGAGGTTCACGTGAAGCTGGGCGTCGACAGCCGCCATGCGGACCAGCAGGTCCGCGGCGCCATCGTTCTGCCCCACGGCACGGGTAAAAACGTGCGGGTGCTGGCCATCTGCAAAGCGCCCGATAAAATCCAGGCCGCCCAGGATGCGGGCGCTGAATTTGTCGGCGCCGAGGAAATGGTCGCCAAAATCCAGAACGAAGGCTGGATGGATTTCGATGTGGTCATCACTACCCCTGACATGATGGGATTGGTAGGCCGCCTTGGCAAGGTGCTTGGCCCGCGCGGCTTGATGCCGAACCCCAAGGCCGGCACTGTTACCCCGGATATCGGGCGTGCCGTGACCGAGGCGAAGGCTGGTAAGATTGAATACCGGCTCGATAAAACCAACATCATCCACTGCCCCATCGGCAAGGCTTCCTTTGGCGTGGAAAAACTGCAGGAGAACTTCGACACCCTGTTGGGCGCCATTGTCAAGGCGAAACCCGCTGCGTCCAAGGGCCAGTATATCCGGTCCTGCGTCGTCGCCACCACCATGGGTCCTGGCGTGCGCATCAACCCCAATAAAGCGGGCGCTTAATCATCGCGTGGCCCGGCAGCTTGCCGCGCGGGGAAATCTCCGCTTGACAGGCCGGTCCTATTGTGATAATATAATAAAGTCGTGTTATTCCAAAGACAGCAGGTGCTTATGGAAGCGTAAGGCCCTTATGGACCGCCTGCCGAGGATTGCGCAAGACGTTGCATACGCATGGCGTTGTGTGATGAAAAGCCTTTCTTCGGTAGAAGAAAGGCTTTTTTTGCGTCTGGTGTCGCGATGGACGGAGGTGAATGGATTTGCCGAGTGAAAAGGTTCTGGAACAGAAAAAGCAAGTGGTTGCCGATTTGACCGAAAAGCTGAACAGCGCCGCCGCTGGCGTGCTGGTAAGTTATAAGGGGATTACGGTAGCCGAGGATACCAAACTTCGTAAGGAGCTGCGGGAGGCTGGCGTCGAATACGCGGTGGTGAAAAATACCCTGCTGCGCCGCGCTGCCGAAAACGCGGGCCTGGACGGGTTGGACGGCGTTTTAGAGGGTACCACCGCTATGGCGGTCAGCACCAGCGACTACGTGTCCGCCGCGAAGATTTTAACCAAATTCGCCAAGGAAAGCAAGACTTTCGAGGTGAAGGCTGGTTTTGCCGAGGGGAAGGCCCTCGACGCAAAGGGCGTGGAACAGCTGGCGAAGCTGCCGCCCAAGGAGGTTCTTATCGCCCAGGTGCTGGGCGGGCTGAATGCCCCGATTACCGGTTTTGCGGGCGTACTCAACGCGACGCTGACCGGCCTGGTGGTGGCGCTCAACGCTATCGCCCAAAAACAGGAAGCGTAACACAAAAGACGCGGGCGTATTTGCCCGCAGATTACAAAACAAATTATATGGAGGTACGCAATCATGTCTGATAAAGTGATGAAACTGATCGAAGACGTTAAAGCTCTTACCGTTCTGGAACTGTCCGAGCTCGTGAAGGCTCTGGAAGAGGAATTCGGCGTTTCCGCCGCCGCTCCCGTGGCTGTCGCCGC
>CABQAC010000319.1 GCA_902462035.1 uncultured Eubacteriales bacterium | reverse complement strand
CCCGCCACGGCAATGGGCAGCAGCCCCACAGCGGTCAAGACCGAAAAACGGCCGCCGACATCGTCCGGTACAACAAAGGATTCGTAGCCCTCGCGTATGGCAAGCTGCTTTAACGTCCCGCGGGATTTGTCCGTCGTGCAGTAAATCCGGCGGCGGGCTTCCTCCTTGCCATACTTTTTTTCAAGATAGTCCCGAAATACCCGGAAAGCGATCGCCGGTTCCGTGGTGGTTCCCGACTTGGATATCATGTTAATGGAAACATTTTTGCCGTCGCAAAGTTCCAGCAGTTCGCTGAGCGCGGTGGAACTGATGCTGTTGCCAGCGAAATAAATGGAGGGGGTATTCTTGTTAAGCGCGTTGTAGAGCGGCGATTTTAAAAACTCGACGGCCGCCCTGGCGCCCAAATAAGATCCGCCGATTCCAATGACAATAAAAACATCGGTATCCGACTGAATTTTTGCCGCGGCGGCTTTTATGCGCGCGAATTCCTGTTGATCGTAAGCCACAGGAAGGTCCAGCCAGCCCAAAAAATCGCTGCCAAGCCCGGCTCCGGCGTGCAGCTGCTCGTGTGCCGCCTTGACCTGAGGCGCGATTGCGGCATATTCAGAAGGGCGAATGTCGCCGGATAAATACGAAGTGTCTACTGTCACTCCCATTTTTCTTCCTCCTCTGATTTCTTGCTTTCATTTTACAATATACCGAGCGGTATTTCAAGCAAAGCAACCATAAAAAATATGTATTTTTTATAAACAATTCAGATCAAGTTCCCCGCTGTGTCGTAAAATCAGACAAAAAGGCGAAGAACTACGGCGCTAACAATCCGCGGAACATTATCTGGAACGCGGCGCCAAAAGAGATGGCGTCAACCCCTTCGTTGGCCTTGATGGGATAACTGCCGAGCACCTCGTCCCCCAGCTTATACTTTACCGTTCCCAGAACCTGGCCTTTTTCTACCGGCGCTTCCACATTTTCAGCCATCACCACCTCGTAAGTTACTTTCCCCTCGCTGCCTTTGGATACCAATATCATCTGATTTAAGTCTACCGTGCCCAGCACTTCCTTTTGCAGCCCATTGATCACCGGCACCGGCAGAATGGTTCCTTCCTCGATGCTCGGTTTGACCACGGCCCAATTGTCGAATCCATAATCCAGCAGCGTGGCGGTTGAGTCAAACCGGTCTTTGGAGGTTTCGCACCCTAACACTACCGAAACCAGTTTTAAGTCTCCACGCTGGGCAGTCCCGCAGAAGCAGTTGCCCGCATCGTCGGTCGTGCCGGTTTTCAGCCCGGTGATCCCCTGGTAGGTCTTCAGCAGTTTGTTGGTGTTGGCAAGCTGGGTCTTGCCGCCCCGCAGGTCTGCCATCCAGATGGTACAATATTGGAAGATTGTTTCATGTTTAATCAATTCCCGGGCCATTAGGGCAATATCGTAAGCCGAAGTGTACTGTCCTTCCTCGTCAAAGCCGGTGGTATTCAGAAAATGGGAATCCTGCATGCCGAGTTCCGCGGCCTTGTTGTTCATCATTTCTAGGAAAGCCGCTTCCGAACCCGCCACATGCTCGGCAAGCGCCACCGTCGCGTCGTTGGCCGATTGAATGGCCACTGCCTTGAGCAGTTCGTCCACAGTCATGACTTCGCCGACCTCCAGCCAAATTTCGCTGCCGCCCATGGAATTGGCGAATTCGCTGGTCGTCACCGGGTCCTGCAGGGTAATCTGGCCGCTGTCGAGCGCCTCCATAATCAACAGCAGCGACATGACCTTTGTCACCGACCCGCAGGCCCTGCGTTCATGCGCGTTCTTTTCATACAAGATCGCCCCGGTTTCCGCCTCCAACAGCACCGCGGCCTTCGCATTGACATCGTCCAGGACCGCCTGGGCCTTTTGCACGGGGAAGGCCAGGATCAGCCCCGCAACCAGCAGCAGGCTGATCAGGGCTTTCGCCTTTTTCATGTTCACCACACCCTTTTTGATTATTCAGCATTCCATGTTTATGCCGCTGTCCGCGCGCATATCCGTCCTTTTGCGCGGGGGCGTCAAAAAACAATTTTTTCCCTTGTCCCTTGACAACGATATCATAATAATATATTATACATATCAACATAGTAATATTTAAGGAGGATGCGGCCATGCCGAATCAAAACAGTCTTCATTTCGAAACCCTTCAGGTCCATGCGGGTCAGCAGCCGGATCCCGCCACCGGCGCCCGGGCGGTGCCGATTTATCAGACCAGTTCCTATGTGTTTGAAGATTG
>CABQAC010000318.1 GCA_902462035.1 uncultured Eubacteriales bacterium | reverse complement strand
TAAACAGCACCGCCGCGGGAAGCCCCACCTTGTCGCGGACATCGCGCAGCTGTTCCCTGTTGCAAAAATCCAGGCCGGGAACCGGCGCCAGCCTGGTTTCGGCCGCGCTTTTCCCATCTTTTTGCCATAAGGTGAGCGCGCCGGTCAAAAAGTCCCGCTTGACCCAGGCGCGGACCTCTTTTTCGCCCGGGGAATCAAACCATTCGGTGCGGATCCATTGATGGCCGCTGGTAAAGGTGTCTACCCGGCAAACAAAAACGCTGGTGCGGTAGGTTTTGACGCAAAAAGACCCGTCAGGGTTGCTGAAAGCGCGTTCCGCTACCCTGCCGTCCACCTTTTTTACCCACGTGAAACCGGTTTTCCCGCCAAAAGCGTAACGGACCGCCACCCGGACCTTTTTACCGTCCGCCGCGGCGTGGCGCCGCTGCTCCCCCTTCCGCCGCGCACCGGGGGATAAAAACGCTTCCCGCACGGCATGGTAAAAAACGGCGTCGCCGCGGGAATCCGGGTCCAGCCCGGGAAAAACCGCCATAAAGACCGGCGGGTCCAAACGCGCGCCCAGCACCTTGTTCACCTCATTCGCCATCCGGCCTTTTCAGCCGGTAAAGATTGATCGCGTAACCGCTGCCCGGCAGCGCCCAGTCGTAAAAGGTTACCCGTCCGTGGGCCTCGTCCTTGGAACCGTTGGTATAAATCCGCTTTTCGCTCATCGGGCTTTCAAATTGGGCGTTGGTGTCGTACAAAAACGGCGCGAAGATATCCAGATTCAGCCCAAACCGCTTGGCGGATTCCTCTTCGATGGAAAACTCGTGTTCCAAAAAGCGGCAGGCCCGCTTCAATTTCCAGTTGACCCGTACCCGGCTGAAGTTGTCCCATTCGCACCAAACGCTGTATTTTGTCTCCAGCCGGATGCTGTTGCGGTGTTCTTCCGGGTACAGGTAAAAGGGCAGTTCCAGCAAAACGTACGGCTCGCCGTACTCGTTCTTCTCCACCCGGGTGACCCGGAACAATTCGTAAAGATCCGGCGCGTGAATGCGCTCGTGTTCGTAAACATATTCCTGAACCGGCACGTCGTTAATCCGGCAGACAAAACGGCGGATGGCGCGCTGGATAAGTTCTTCGTCCGGGATGGCGGGATTGCCGTCCAGCCGTTCTTGGAAGGAGATCGGAATCGGTTCCTCCCGGGGCAGCACAAGCTGTTCGAGCAAATCCACGTCGCGCAGCAAGGCGGTCTTCCCGTCGTCCGTTTCGGTCAGAGAAAGCTGTTCGCTGCGGCGGGAAAACTCGTAATAGGGGTTCTGGGCTTCTTGAAAAATCAAGCCGTAAATCAGCGGGAACTCCGCTTCGTTTTCCGTGCCGGAATCCAAGCCGCCGTACAGCCGCCGGCCTGTTTTCCAAAACAGGTCCCGCAGCTGCGCGTCGCTGAGCAGATCCTCCCGCGGCAATGCGTCGGGCCCGGCTCCCCGGGAGCCCTCGGCGGTTTTGGCTTTGCCGCCTTCCTGCCGGGGGATGGCGCTGGAGGTGTTATAATAGGCCTCGCTGTAGCAGGAGGACAAAAACGCGGGAATTTCGTTATGGTACATGCTGTCCACATGCTCCATATGGTTTTCTTTGGTGGCGTCAAACCAAATAATGGCGTCGATCTTCTTTTTCAGGTTATCCGACACCGCGTACCGCTCTGCGATTTGGTTCGCGTAGATGACAAAAGTCTCCACCGTGGAGACGGCGGCGGCAAACCGGCCCACCACCAGCCCGGCGAACCGGTCCGCGTTGGACAAAGGCCGCATGTTGATTGGGATGCTGGCCATTTTGCCATGGCGGATTTTCGATATGACGCCGTCGCTCACATGAAAAATTTCCGCCAGTTCCTTGTTTTTGATCTTAATCGGAACCGATGTCAGCGACGTTAAAAAGTCCCGAAAATTAAGCGCGTCCTTTGCCAAACAAAACACCTCATTTATTTTTCACCTGGTTTAGCCCCGCCTTTGCGGGAAGATACCACGGCCCACACCGCGGCGAATACCAGTACCGCCGCCATTGCCGCGCCATACCATACGGCGCGCTTGTCCCGGAAGGTCAGTTCGGCCGGCGCGCCGCCCGGTCCCGCACCGTCCGGCTGCGATCCGCCGGACACCCGATTCCCGCTGGAAGAAGGCGCCTGGCTCGTGTTTTGGCCCGGATCCGAAGCCGCTTTTGACGATGTTTCCGGTTCCGGTTTGCGCGGCGGCCCGGACGAAAGGCAAAAGCGTCTTCGGATCCGG
>CABQAC010000317.1 GCA_902462035.1 uncultured Eubacteriales bacterium | reverse complement strand
GGCAGCCGGTTGCAGGCGGCCCGCTCAAAAAGCCGGGTGATTTTTTCGCCCACCACAACGCCCATGGATCCCATCATGAAAAACGGCTCCATCACAAACACCGCGCAGCGGCAGCCGCCTATTCTTCCAATGCCGCAGACCACCGCGTCCCGCTCGGCGCTTTCCAGCCGGGCGTTGCGCAGCTTTTTATCATATTCCGGAAAATCCAACGGATTTTTAGAGGTCATCTGCCCGTCCAATTCCTCCAGGGTGCCGGGATCCAAAATCATGTTCAGCCGCTGGCGCGCGTTGATGCGGAAATGGTACCCGCAGCAGGGGCATACGCCGTGATTTTCGGCCAGCTCGCTGTTAAAAAGCGTCTTTTTGCAGGCAGGACAAGCCACGCACATCTCGTCCGGCACATAGGGCGCCGGCGCCTTCGTCACCTTGGTATAGCCCTCCAGCTCAATGTTGGGCTTTTTGAACAGGCCCCGTTTGATCATCGCCATAACCTCTTTTCTCGCCCGCCTTAACCGCGGCTGTCAATAAAATCGGTGGTATAGGTTCCATTTCGGAACGGTTCGTCCGAAAGGATATCCAGCTGCAACTCGCTGTTGTGCTCCACCCCTTCCACCACCAGCTCACACAAAGCGGCCTGCATTTTGCGGATGGCTTCCTCCCGGGTTTTGGCATGGACAATCAGCTTGCCGATCATGGAGTCGTAGTAGGGGGGTACAAAGTAATCCTGGTACATCGCCGTGTCAAACCGCACCCACGGCCCGCCGGGGATGTGCAGCAGGGTAATCCGGCCGCAGCTGGGCCGAAAATTTTCCTGCGGGTTTTCCGCGTTGATGCGGCATTCGATGGCATGGCCCTGGATCGCCACATCCTGCTGGGTAAAATCAAGCGGCAGCCCCGCCGCCACCCGAATTTGCCATTTGACCAGGTCGATGCCGGTGACCATTTCGGTCACCGGATGCTCTACCTGCAGCCGGGTGTTCATCTCCATAAAATAAAAGCGGCCGTCCCGGTCCAGTAAAAATTCAATGGTGCCGGCGCCGCGGTATCCCGCCGCCAGCGCCGCCCGGGAGGAGATTTCCACCAATTCCGCCCGCTGGGCAGGGGAAACGGCCGGCGAGGGGCTTTCCTCGATGAGCTTTTGATTTTTGCGCTGCACCGAGCAGTCCCGCTCACCCAGGCAAACCACATGGCCAAAATTGTCGCACAATATCTGCATTTCCACATGCTTGACCGGCTTTAAAAACTTTTCCAAATACATGGCGCCGTCGCCAAAAGCGCTTTTTGCTTCCGCCGACGCGGTACGGAAAGCGTTATCAAAATCTTCCGGGCCGTTTACCAGCCGGATGCCCCGCCCGCCGCCGCCCGCCCGCGCCTTGACCAGCAGCGGGTCCCCGATCCGTTCGGCTTCCTGTTTGGCCTTTTCCAGGCCGGCCACCAAATCGCTGCCCGGCACTACCGGAACATCGGCTTTTTTCATGGTGCGTTTGGCTTCGTCCTTGTCGCCCATGCGGGCGATGACCGAAGACGGCGGGCCGATAAACGCCACATTGCATTTTTCGCAGAGTTCTGCAAAACGAGGGCTTTCGGACAAAAGCCCGTACCCCGGGTGGATCGCCGCGGCGCCCGAAGCCACGGCCACCGACAAAATAGCCTGCATGTTCAGGTAGCTGTCCTGCACGCGGGGGCCGCCAATGCAGTAGCTTTCATCCGCCAGGCTTACGTGGAGCGCTTCGCGGTCCGCTTCGGAAAATACCGCCACGG
Source organism: uncultured Eubacteriales bacterium (assembly GCA_902462035.1). GTDB lineage: Bacteria > Bacillota > Clostridia > Oscillospirales > Acutalibacteraceae > CABQAC01. The sequence continues at coordinate 505 of CABQAC010000317.1, read as the reverse complement.
TCAAAATGCCCATTTCCTTGCAGGCCCGGATAATCCGGACCGCGATTTCTCCCCGGTTCGCGATGAGTATCTTTGTAAACATCGAACCCACGCCTTTCTCCGTCGAATCGCCTACGCCTGGGGGACCAGCGCGAAGGTGTATTTGCCGCTGACACACAGGTTGCCGTCCACATAGCCCTTGCCCTCGGCAAAATAAAAGCCAGCCTTGTATTTGGTAATCCGGCATTCGATCTCCAGCGTGTCGCCAGGGACGAGCCTTTGTTTAAAACGAAAACCGTCCATGCCGGTGATAATGGTCAGATTGCCTTTTATCTCCTCGGCAAGCAGCACACAGCAGGTTTGGGCCATGATCTCGCATTGGATCACGCCGGGCACCACCGGGCAGCCGGGAAAATGGCCCTGTAAAAACCATTCGTCCCCCCGTACGCGGTACTTGCCGTGGGCTACTTTATTCTCATCCATATATGCCTCGTCCACCAGCAGCATTGGCTCGCGGGGGGGCAAA
>CABQAC010000316.1 GCA_902462035.1 uncultured Eubacteriales bacterium | reverse complement strand
GGGCGCGTGCCAAATGGCACGCGCCCTTTTCCTGTTGCAAAATTAAACCGCCCCTCATTTTTGGCGGGGATACGGGCAATCGAACCGGTAAAAAGGTGAGATCGGTATGAATTTTTACGAGTAAGAATTCACGAAATATCCGAAATTTATTCACCAACCCTATCGTATTCTGGGTATAATAAAATTAAGGGAACTGTCTTGATCCAAAGGGAGGAATGCCGTATGACAGAACAACTTTATCTTGTTACGGGCGCGATGGGACATTTGGGGAACACCATTGTCAAGCGCCTGCTGGAACAGCATAAACGGGTGCGGGGTCTCGCGCTGCCAGGGGACCACGCCGTCAGTTTCAGCGACCCGCAGGTGGAAATTGTGCGAGGCGACATCTGCGACCCGGATAGCCTGGAGCCGTTTTTTTCCAACCCAAGCCATTATGATCTGGTGGTCATCCACACGGCCGGAATTGTGTCTATTGCATCTAAATACCAGCAAAAAGTGTATGACGTCAATGTGACAGGCACCAAAAACTTGCTGGAACAATGTCAAAAACATGGGGTGCGCAAGCTGGTGCATGTCAGTTCTGTCCACGCAATCCCAGAACAAAGCAGCGGGCAGATCATCACAGAAGTTTCCCGCTTTGACCCGGACCAGGTACACGGGCTGTATGCCAAAACAAAATCCGAAGCGTCCCAGCTGGTGCTCGATGCCGCCGCCGGGGGGCTTAACGCGTCCGTCGTGCACCCATCGGGCATTATAGGGCCTGGGGATTGGGGGCACGGCCATTTGACCCAGCTTGTCATCGATTATCTGGACGGCAGACTGGTGGCCGGCGTCAACGGCGGGTACGATTTTGTCGACGTCCGGGATGTGGCGGACGGCATCCTGTCTTGCGCAGACAAAGGCCGTCAAGGCGAGTGCTATATCCTATCCAACCAATTCTGCCGGGTGCGTGACTTGCTTCGGATGCTCCACGAAATCACCGGCAAAAAGGAAATCAAGGTTATTTTACCCACCTGGCTGGCCAAAGCCACGGCGCCGCTCGCGGAGCGGTATTATAAAATTCTGAAACAGCCGCCGCTGTACACTGCTTATTCCCTGTACACCTTAAGTTCCAACGCGAACTTTTCCCACCAAAAGGCCGGACGCGAGCTGGATTTTTCCCCGCGTCCCCTACAGCAGACCCTGGCAGATACTGCTAAATGGCTGCTGGAAAACCGCCGTTTAAAAGCCTTGCCCAAGAATCGGGTCAAAACGGCCCAGCCCTGACGACGGGCCTCTACAGGGTTCCTCTTTTTTCCACCATTTTACCTCCTTGAAGGAAAGTGTAATTTGCGTTACAATAGGAAGGTAGTCATAACATTGCGAAAGAGGGGCCTTCCGAATGATTTACACATGCGCGAATTGCAACTTTACCTTTGAACGCCGCAACGTATGCGAACAATGTCCCGATTGCGGGAAATACTGTATCCGGGAGGCTACGGAGGACGAAACCGCCGCTTACCGGCAGTACCGGCAGGAGGAGCGGGGCGCGTAATCAAAACGCCGGGCATGCTGCCCGGCGTTTGCTTTTTTCTGTTTTCTTTTTGTGCTTCAGGGTGACCATGTCACGGATAATGCCCCAAAAAGCTGGTAGAATAAAGACATCAACAATGGATGGGAGGAAATAACATGTCAGTTTCCGTTCTTACAAAAGATAACTTTGAGCAAGAGGTTCTTCGGTCCGGTCAAAAGGTCTTGGTGGATTTTTGGGCGCCTTGGTGCGGCCCCTGCCGTATGCTTTCCCCTTTGGTGGACGAGGTTGCCGAAACGCCCGGCCTGCCCTTCCGCGTGGGCAAGGTCAATGTGGACGAGGAGCCGGATTTGGCCGAAAAATATGGCGTTTTCAGCATTCCGACCCTAATCGTGTTCGAAGGCGGAAAACCGGTCAACACTTCGGTCGGCGTCATCAGCAAGCAGGATATTCTTCACATGGTCCAGGGCTAAGACGCAAATCAAGCGCGTAAAGGCAGCGCGGGCAGCATATGCTGTCCTCGCTTTTTGATCCCCGCGGCGGCATGGTACCCAAAGACGCAAAAAAGCAAGTAACATCACTAACAGCCGAAAGGCTTTTACCGTCTTTCATGAAAACACGCCGCATGTTCCCATAATTTTAAGCGGCTGCAAAAACCGAACGAAACGCCCATAGCGGTAATTGTACGCGGCGTTTTATCCGAAACGGTCCATAATCCCTGCACAACAGGCGGGCGCCCAAAATTCAGGTGCCCGCCTTATTTT
>CABQAC010000315.1 GCA_902462035.1 uncultured Eubacteriales bacterium | reverse complement strand
CCGCCTGCGCTCCGGCATCCATCAAGTCCGCCGCGATCCGGTAGGTGCGGGGGGTCGCGTTGCTGTAGCGAAAACAGCCGGTATCGGTCGTGATTCCGGTATAAAGGCAGTTCGCAATCTCCGCGTCCACCGGCACACCCAGCAAGCCGGTCAAATTAAAAATAATTTCCGCCGTGGCCGAAGCGCCGGGATCCACATAATACTGGGCCGCGTAATGGCTGTTGGAGCCATGGTGGTCGATACATAGCGCCACCTTGCCGCCGTACCGGCCGCACAGCTTCTCGCCAAGCAGTTTTTCGTCGGCTACGTCCACCGCGACGATCACGTCCGGTTCAAACGCCGGGCAGGGAATCTGCGCCAGCATGTAGTCGTATTTCGCGGGAAGTTCATCCGAGCATGCAAGCCGGGCCTGCTTTCCCATCCGCTGCAGCGCCAGACAAAGCCCCCCGGCGGAACCAAGGGTATCGCCGTCCGGGAATTGATGGCACAGGAGCAAAATGCGGTCGCTTTGCCGCAGCAATGCCGCTGCGCCGGCCAAATCGATTGTCATACCATGTTTCATCCTTTCCACCGGGATGTTCGTTCCCGCACAGCCCGGCCCGGTTGCCCGCGGAAAATTTTCTGTTTTCCGTTCCGGCAACTATTCGCCCTTCATTTCCTCGATCTTTCGGTTGATCTGGGCGCTGTATTCGATGGAATCGGTGGCCTGGAACAGCAGTTCCGGCACATGCCGCAGCTTCATTCTGCCGCCCAGCTCCCGGCGCATATAGCCCGCGGCCGACTTCAGACCCTCCACCGCCGTTTTTGCGCTGCTAAGCCCGTCCATCGAGCTGATGTAAATTTTGGCGTAAGACAAATCGCCCGTGACCTCCACCCGCACGATGCTGATCAGCCCGTGAATCCGGGGATCTTTCAGCCCGCGCATGATGTCCGAAACCTCCCGCCTGATATCTTCCGTAATCCGTTCAATCCGGTGTCCTGCCATGTCGCTCTCTCCTTTTACTCGCCTTTTTCCCTAGGATGCGCGTTTGCGCGCCCCCTCATGCGCAGGATGGAAAAAAGGGGCCGCCTTTTGAAAAGCCGGGGCGGATGGGTTAATCCGCCCCGGCCCATTGCCTTTTAAGCGTCTTGGTACTCCTCCATCTGGTAGGCTTCGAAAACATCGCCTTCCTTCAGGTCGTTGAACCGCTCCAGCACAATGCCGCATTCGTAGCCCTGGGCCACTTCGCGGACATCGTCCTTAAACCGGCGCAAAGAACCGATCTTGTCGTCGGCGATGATGATACCGTCGCGGACCACGCGGATTTGCGCGCCGCGGGTCACCTTGCCGTCGGTCACGTAGCTGCCGGCCACAACGCCCACATTGGTTACTTTGTACACCTGGCGGCATTCCACCCTGCCCAGGCTGACTTCGCGGAATTTGGGCGCCAGCATGCCCTTCATAGCGGATTCGATTTCCTCGATGCAGTCGTAAATCACGCGGTACAGCCGCATGTCTACGCCGTCGCGTTCCGCGTTGGCGGCCGCCACCTGGTCGGGGCGCACGTTAAAGCCCACGATGATGGCATTGGAGGCATTGGCCAGCATCACGTCGGATTCGCTGACCGCGCCCACGCCGCAATGGATGACGTTGACCCGCACCTCGCTGCCCGACAGCTTCTCCAGCGACTGGCGGACCGCTTCGACCGAGCCCTGCACGTCGGCTTTGACGATAATCTTCAGCTCTTTAACCTCGCCCTGCTTCATCTGGTCGAACAGGTTGTCAAGGGTCACGCGGGTCTGGGCGTTGAATTGCTCCTCTTTTTGTTCCGTCTTGCGCTGCTCCACCAGCGTACGGGCCAGCCGTTCGTCGGACACGGCGTTAAAGATGTCGCCGCCCACCGGCACGTCGTCCAAACCGGTAATCTCCACCGGCATGGAGGGGCCGGCTTCTTCCACCCGCATACCGCGGTCGTTCATCATGGCGCGCACGCGGCCAACGGTAGTGCCGGCGACGATGATATCCCCAATACGCAGCGTGCCGTTTTGAACCAGCACGGTGGCGATGGGGCCGCGGCCCTTATCCAGCCGCGCCTCGATGACCGTTCCCTTGGCCGCCCGGTCGGGGTTGGCCTTGAGTTCCTTCATATCCGCCACCAGGGTGATCATTTCCAGCAAGCTGTCGATCCCCTCTTTTTTCAGCGCGGAAACCGGGATGCAGGGGGTTTCTCCGCCCCATTCCTCGGGAACCAGCTCGTATTCGGTCAGCTGGTGCTTAATCTGGTCCGGATTGGCGT
>CABQAC010000314.1 GCA_902462035.1 uncultured Eubacteriales bacterium | reverse complement strand
AGAGGTAAATAGCGGTTGGGCCGTCCGTTCCGCCGATGATGCCAATGCTGGCCGCGCCTTGAAACCGTTGCATGATGCCTACCGTCCTTTCGTTCCCGTTAAAGAAGGCCTTTTTCGCATTCGGACTATTCCTTTTGGCCCAAGCCGCCCACAAGGGAAGAAAAATCCTGGCCGAAGCTGCCGCTTTCCGCAATTTCGTCCAGTGTGTCGGAAATGCGGATGTCGTATACCCGCTGGACCAGTTCGTCCAGCCGGACGGCCGTTTGTTCGCCTGTAGCCATGTTTTTCAGCTTGGCTTCCCCGCTTTCCAGTTCCGCGTCCCCCAGCACCACGGAAAACCGCGCGCCGATTTTATCCGCGTATTTCATCTGGGCTTTCAGGCTGCGGCCCGCCACGTCGCTTTCGGCAATAAAGCCCTCGTCGCGCAGCGCTTTGGCCAAACAGAACGCTTTACGCTCAGCCGCCGCGCCTATTCCAGCCAGATAAACGTCGCATGCAGCCGGTTCGGGCAGTTGGGCGCCCTGGTTTTCGAGCAGCAGCAGGACCCGCTCCATCCCCATACCAAAACCCAAGGAGGGCATATCCGGCCCGCCCAGTTCCTTGATCAGGCCGTCGTACCGGCCGCCGGCGCACACCGCGGCCTGGGAGCCGATTTCCCTGGAAATAAATTCGAACACGGTTTTGGTGTAATAATCCAGCCCGCGGACGATTTTGGGATTGATGGTATACCGAAGGCCCGCCGCGTCTAGGTAGCCCTTAACGGCTTCAAAATGGTCTTTGCAATCATCGCACAGGTAATCGAGCATCACCGGCGCTTTTTCGGCGATTTTGGCGCAGATAGGGCTTTTGCAGTCTAATATCCGCATGGGGTTGCGGTCAAGCCTGCCAAGGCAGGTTTCGCAAAGCGCGCCGCGGTGCTGATCGAAGTAGGCTTGCAGGGCCTTGTGGTATTCCGCCCGGCAGCCGGGGCATCCGATGGAGTTGATTTGCAGTTCGATATTCTGCACCCCCAGCCGGTCTAAAATGGCTTGGGCCAGGCACAGGACCTCGGCATCCGCCGAAGGGGATGCCGCGCCGAAGCATTCCACTCCAAACTGGTGGAACTCGCGCAGGCGGCCGGCCTGAGGCTTTTCGTACCGGTAGCAGGAAGTGCGGTAATACGCCTTGACCGGCAGGCCCTCGTTATAAACCGCGTGTTCCAGCATCGCACGGGCGGCGCCGGCCGTTCCCTCGGGGCGCAGGGTGATGGAACGGCCGCCCTTATCCTCGAAGGTATACATCTCTTTCTGCACCACGTCGGTGGTTTCCCCCACCGAGCGCTGGAACAGTTCGGTATGCTCAAAAACAGGAGTCCGAATCTCGTGAAAGCCGTGCTGTTCGGCGGTTTCCATCATAATGGATTCCGCCGCGTGCCATTTGTAGCTTTCCTTTGGAAGCAAATCCTGGGTACCCCTGATCGCTTTTGTGATCAATGCCATTTTCTGACGACCACCCTTTCTCTTCAGGCCGGGATTTTGGTGCGGTGTCATTTGCAGCTTGTCCCAAAAACCCGTTTGAAAATTTTGCATTTCAAATTGCCCGTCGTTCCCCCCGCCGCGCGCTGGGCCGCGGCGCGGTTTCGTCTTATTATAGCAAACTTCCGGTAGGGCTTCAATTCCCCAGGACGGAAAAAATTCCGCGGGCGCCGGTTTCGGGGGCGGCCGCGGCTGATTTTACAAAAAATCGCAGCTTTTGCTTTTCATCCGGCAGCAGATGGTGTAAAATATAACTATCTGTGAGCCTGTTTTGAATGGGACGGAAAGGTGGTTTTCCATGAGCACGCTCGAATGGATCTGGTTTATCCTGCTCGCCGTGCTGTTTTTTGTTTTGGTGGAGATTTGGCGGAGCGCCCACACCCTGAGCGTCACGCGGCTGGATATTCCGCTGAAGAACCTGCCCCCGCCGTTTTCCGGCTTTAAAATCTGTCATTTGTCCGACTTTCACAGCACTATTTTTGTCGAGAACGACGCGCTGCTGGAATCCATCCTCAAAGAAAAACCGGATGTCATTCTGGTTACCGGCGATATGGCCGATTACCAAAAGGACCCGAACTCCAGCGATTTTTTTGGGTTGCTGGAACGGCTGGATAAAACGATACCGGTTTACTGCAGCATGGGCAACCACGAGCTCCGCCTGGGCCGGGGCAGCCCGCCCGCCTGGCTTTGCGGCGCTATCGAGGAAGCGGGCGGCGTGGTGATGCACAACAGGGGCATCGCCCTGTCCCGGGGCGGCAGCCGGCTGTACCTGTACG
>CABQAC010000313.1 GCA_902462035.1 uncultured Eubacteriales bacterium | reverse complement strand
TGTGGCGGCGGAACCCGCCGTTCACGTGCTCAACCGGCAGGTTGAAGAGATCACCAGCGGAGCGATTCCTCAAAAAGCCATCGGCCTGGCTTTGTCCATCGGCGTTGCCCTGTCCATCGGATTGGCGATGCTCCGGGTATGCCTGGGCATTCCCATCTATTATCTGCTGGTTCCCGGCTACGCGATCGCGCTGATTCTAACCTTTTTTGTACCCAAGATTTTTACGGCAATCGCCTTTGACTCGGGCGGCGTGGCCTCGGGGCCTATGACGGCCACCTTCCTTTTGCCTCTCACCATGGGCGCCTGCGGCGCTTTGGGCCGCGACATCCTGACCGATGCTTTCGGCGTGGTGGCCATGGTTGCCATGACGCCCCTGATTACCATCCAGCTGTTGGGGCTGTTTTATAAGCGCAAGCTGCGGCGGACCCGCGACGTAACCCCCGACGAGGAAAAGGATGTAGCGCTTCTGGATGACGTAATCGATTATACCGAGGAGGTAAATATACCATGATGCAGCAGCCAAATCCGGAGGCTCTTAAATTGCTGGTAACCATCGTAGACCGTGGCAAAGGGGCGGTCGCTGTAGACCGCTATCGTTCCCGGTATATGTTTTTCGAATACCTGTGCATGGGCCTTGGCACCGCAAATTCCAGAATACTGGATTACTTCGGCCTGTCCGAAACAGAGAAGGACGTGGTGCTCACCCTGGCGCCCGCGTCCGTGGTGCCGGCGCTCATCCGCCTGGCGGACCAGCAGTTTCACCTGACCAGTCCCGGCCGGGGCATTGTGTTCACCATTCCTCTTTCAGGGGTCAGCAGCCAGGTGCCCCGGGTTTTGTGCAAACCGGAGCATTTGCCTGCGGAAGGTGAAGAAAGTGAGGAAAAGAATTTGGAAAATACAAACCAATACGATTTGATCCTTGCCATTGTGAACCTGGGCAGTTTGGATACCGTGATGGATGCGGCCCGGGCCGAGGGCGCGCGGGGCGGCACTGTGCTCCACGCCCGGCGCGTTGGATTCGAAGACCAGGAAAACCTGCTGGGGTTCACCCTCCAGCCGGAAAAAGAAGTGGTAGCCATCCTGACCCCCAGAAGCCAGAAACAAGGGATCATGAGGGCCATCAGCAAAGCCGCCGGCCTGACCACCGAGGCCGCGGGCGTCCTGTTCTCCCTGCCGGTGGACGATATCATGGGACTTCAGCCTTGGGTAGATTCCGAGGGATAAGATAGCCGCATGGCCGCGGACAAAAAAGCGGATGCTTTTGATAAGCATCCGCTTTTATTATGTTCCGGTGTGTCTTGCACCATTAAAAGATGTTTTATTTTCTTATTCAGCTTCAATCATACCAGTAATGGGATTCTCTTCTGGGTGTTAATCAATGATTCATCCGGTAAAAAAAGCGCGCAGCCGGCAAAATCCCCCTGCTTTTCTTTTGTGGTCCTTTATGGTACAATCATTTTCAGGGCCAGGAAATTCCCTCCTGTTTCTTTTATCGCACAATGGCGTCCCTGCCGTACATGGACCGAATGACAAACAAAAAGGATGGTTGCAATGGGTTACAAAGAGGATTTTATCACGTTTATGGTGCGCTCCGGTGTGCTGACTTTCGGCGACTTCATCACCAAAAGCGGGCGCAGGACCCCTTACTTTATCAACACGCGGTAATATCGACGCGCTGTTCGGCCCGGCCTATAAGGGCATTCCCCTGTCGGTGGCCGCGGCTATCGCCCTGTACCGCCAGTATGGGCAAGAGGTTAACTACTGCTTTAACCGCAAAGAAGAAAAGGACCACGGCGAGGGCGGCGTAATGGTAGGCTACCCCCTGAAGGACGGGGACCGCGTGGTCATCACCGAAGATGTAATTACCTCTGGCGCGGCGCTGCGGGAGTGCCTTCCGGTGCTGCAGCGCGCGGCAAAAACCGACATTGTGGGGCTGGTGGTTTCGGTAGACCGGATGGAGCGGGGCACCGGAGAAAAGTCCGCCATCCAGCAGGTGTACGACGATTACGGCATCCGGGTTTTCCCTATCGTTACCATTCGGGACATTATGGATTACTTATACCAGCGCCCGGTGGACGGCAAGGTGTACCTCGACGAAGCCATGCTCGCCCGCATGAAAGAATATCTGTCCCAATACGGGGTATAAAATCCCGTAATAAAAGCAACGCGGCCACCGCTTGGCCAAAGAGCGCGTAAACAGGAACATTCCTGTTTACGCGCTCTTTTTTTCTTTTAAGCACGGCGGCAACAAGATTTACCCCCGCAGAAAAGCTACCGGCAAAAACGAATACCCG
>CABQAC010000312.1 GCA_902462035.1 uncultured Eubacteriales bacterium | reverse complement strand
CTGTACCGGCAACACCTGCCGCAGCCCCATGGCGGAGGGTTTATTCCGCCAAATGGCAAAAGAAAAGGGGTGGAAGCACATAACCTGCGCGAGCGCCGGGCTGTCGGCGGTGGAAGGGGATCCGCCATCCGATAATGCCGTGTTGGTTTGTAAGGAGGTGGGGGCGGATATTTCCGGCCACCGGGCCCACCGTATTGACGCGCGGGATTTGGACGAAGCGGACCTGCTGGTAGCGGTCAGCCGGAAAAAGCGGGCGCGCCCGCGAATAAAATATTCGTACTGGGCGATTTACCCGATCCTTTTGGCGGAAATTTGGCGGATTACCGCCAAAGCCGCGATCAAATCCGCGCCGCGCTGGAACGGCTGGCGTCTGCGCTGCAGGAGCGGCTTCAATAGGCGAAAGGAAGGATTCCGCAAATGGAAAAAACTTTTTCTGTTGTGCGCATGGGGCGTAAGCATATTGACGCGGTGGCCCAGCTGGAACAACTTTGCTTTTCCGAACCATGGTCCCGCCAAGCCATTGCCGCCGAATTGGAAAATCCGCAGGCTGTGGTTTTTGTTTTGGAATGGGAAGGGAACGTAGCGGGGTACGCCGGGCTGCGGTTTGTTTTGGACGAAGCCTCTGTCTCGAACGTGGCCGTGTATCCCGAATACCGGCACCAAGGGGTGGGGCGTGCCCTGATTCAGGCGCAAAAACGGTTTTGTCTCCGCCGCGGCTTTTCCCTGCTGACGCTGGAAGTGCGCGCTTCAAACGCCACGGCCATTGGGCTGTACCGGTCGGAGGGTTTTGTTGTGGTGGGCAGGAGGCCGGGTTTTTACAAAATGCCGGCGGAGGACGCGGTGCTGATGACCTGCTTTTTTGGAAAACGCCACGCGGAGCAGCAGACCTAAACGCGCAAAACCAACCAATGGGTCTGCAGGGCCTTGATTTTGATGACGAGACGGCAAGGCAAAAAAGCCCCGGTTCCTTTTCGAAAGGAACCGGGGCTTTTGGTCTTATGCAAGCAGCGAGAAAACCCTTTCGCTGTTTATTCCCTCTTTGCTCCGCAGCAATGCCATTACATAAACCGCTTTGCGGAAAATATCTTCTTTTATTAGTTCTTTTTGTTTTAGCAGGGCGCGGTACGCTTCCGCCAATGGTTCGTCTGTTTCAAAAAAGATTACATAGGTTCTGGCAAAATCAAAAACCGGGTTGGCAAGCCTGGCGTTGACCCAATCGATGATGTAATAATCATCCCCGGCACACATGACGTTCAGCGGATGGAAATCCAAATGGCAAAGGGTGGGGGCATCGTCAATTTCGAAAAGATAAGAAAGGGCTTTTTCCCGCTGCTCCCGCGTGCAGGGCCGCTGGTCGATCTCTGCCTTGGCGGTGTCCCGCAGCTTTGGCAGGCGCAACGAGTCGCACTGGTGGATCTGCCGCTGCAGCTCGACGAAATCCGCTAAACATTTTGAGATATTGTTGTCCCGCTGCATGCGGTCAGCAAGGGTTTCGCCAGCAATATAATCCATTTTAATCGTACCTGGAATCCCGGCATGATACGAAACGACCGGCAGATTGGTTTTTTCGATTTCGTTTTGGATCCGTATCTCAAGATCGATCCAGCTTTGGGGATATCCGTCGCAGAATGATTTATAAGCAAACCCGTTCCATAAATAAACGGTTGCTTGCCTGCCTGTGCCAATCTTTATTTTCTCCGCGCCGAACGCCTGTTTCCATTCGTGCCAATCGTCCATATTGCAATCCTCCCGGCAGCTGGCCGTTGTTTCCGTTTTTTATCATTATACCCGGAACCACGGCGTTTGCAAGAAACTAGCAGTTGCGCGCTTTGTTTTTAAGGGCAAAGGTAACGAAAAAGACCATGGCCGCTAAAATGACGATCATAGGCCCAGAGGCAACGCTGGAATAATACGAAACCACAAGCCCGGTAATGCCGGAGAAAAAGGAAAACAGCAAGGAGTACAAATGGTATTCCCGCATATTGGACGAAATGTTCCGGCTGGACGCGGCGGGCAGAATCAGCATCGCGTTGATGATCAGCAGCCCTATCCATTTGATGGAGATGGTGACGATCACGGCGGTCAGAACAGCGAAAACATTGTCCAGCGCAACGGCCCGGATGCCGCGGCTACGGGCAAGGGACGCATTGACGCTGACCGCATGGAGTTTATTGAAACAGCAAAACCAAAACGCCAGGGTCGCGGCCAGCACAACAAAAAGATAGCCCAATTCCTTTGGGGTGATGCTGAGAATATCGCCCACCAGCAGGCTGGAATATTTGCTGAAGTCCCCGTTTTT
>CABQAC010000311.1 GCA_902462035.1 uncultured Eubacteriales bacterium | reverse complement strand
CAGATACACAAAGCGTTGCCATAGGTGCCCTTGTTGCTTTCCCGCTCCCGAGGTGAAAAATAAGAACGGATTTGCTGGAACTCGAGCATTTCCCCCTGGTGGGGCTGCTCCCGTATCAAAAATGCGGGAATACCGATGGGCAGCACTTCCACCCTACCGCAGCGCGCCCGGCCCGGCAGCGTGACATGGACCGGCTTAAGCGCGGAAAAGGTCAGCGTCACGTCCGCGCAAAAGGCGTCGGGTTCCGCCGCGCACCCTGCGCCGCTTGGAATGTCCAGCGCGACCCGCAAGGCTTCCGAGCGGTTTGCCGCGCGGAACACCGCCGCGATTTCCGCCGGAAGCCTTCCATGAAAGCCCGTGCCGAACACCGCGTCAAAGATGACGTCCACATCCTCCAGCAACGAAAAAATATGGGGTTCCGCTTTCCCGGTTACAAAGCGCCGAACGGGTTCGGCTTGCAATTTTTCCTCGAAAAAAGCCGCGTCCGGCGTTTTGGGCTTTCCCATCACGTCTATGACGGCAACAGAAAAACCGGCCTGCGCAAGCAGCCCCGCAACAACATACCCGTCCCCGCCGTTGTTGCCATTGCCGCAAATCACGGCGGCGGTGCCTCCCTCCCCTTTGTTCCAAAGGGAGGACGAAAAAAACGCAAAAGCGGCAGTACCCGCGTTTTTCATCAATTGGCGGTGGGAAATACCGCTGGCCGCGGCGCGGTCCTCAAGTTCCCGGACCTGCGCGTGGGTTAAAATCTGCATGGCACGACGCTCCTTCTTTTCTAAAAAGAAACGCCGCGGCTCCGCAAAAGGCGAAACGCGGCGTATTCAGACAAATTCCAAAAAGGGGAAAACTTAACGCCTGCCGAACGCATCCACCGACACCTGGCGTTTTAAAAACGGCTTAATCGCCATTAATATCCGTTCGTTTGGGCAAAAAACGAGCAGCGTTCTTCCCAATGTTTTATGCGGTACTTCTGCATACCAAATTTCGTCCTCCGGATTAAACGTCGTCGCGTCAATCTGGTGGTCAAACTGGCGGTTTTGAAATTTTTCCGGCTGGTATTTGCCAAAAGCCTCGATCTCCCGGGCCTCGAAGGTGACCAAACGCTTGCGTTTGCGGCGGGAAATGATTTTATCCACCGTGACATTGCCATTGGTGGCGCTGTACTCGTACTCCACCCGCAGATTGGTGATCATCCACCAGCAGCCGTAGCACAAACCGGCCAGCAGCATAAAGGACAGAGAAATTGCGGGTGGCCCCAAATAGGCCAACGCAACCAGTGTTCCAGTCCAAAAAATCGCCAATCCGCCTAAAATAATACCGATCGTCTTGGCAATATCCACCGGCAACCATTTCTTTTTAACCAGCTGTTCAAAGAAGATATCCATATCAAAACGATTCCCCTTCCCATTGTTGGGTTTTATTATAACATGCTTTGTTCCCCTTTTCAATGAAAACCGCGCCGTAACAGAAAGAAATACCAGCCGTTTTATTTTGTGTCTTTTTTTTTCATGGCAATTTGATATAATAAGGAAAAAGCAGGGATTCCGCAAAGGAGGCAACGTTGTGGCAGGCAAATTGAAAAGCGCCGCTGTCATCGACATCGGCTCCAACTCCGTTAAAATGAAAATTTCGCAATACCGAAAAGGCGAAATTCAAAATATCGATCTGCTCGATTGCCCAATCGGCCTGGGACACGAGGTGTTCCACGGTGGAAAAATCAGTTTTGAAACCTTAAAAAAGCTGACTGGCATTCTGGACGGCTTTTCCCAGGTGATGAACGAATACGGTGTCAAGCAATACAAAGCGGTGGCGACGTCCGCCCTGCGGGAAGCGGAAAACAGCGCGCACATTGTGGACGTGATCAAAATCCAGAACAATCTGCTTGTGGACGTACTGGAGGACGATCAAGAAAAAACGCTGATTTATTCCCAGATTTTTTCCCTGCTGCCCGAAGCGGGTATTCAGCCCGAAAACGCGCTGATCGCCTTTATTGGCACCGGCAGCATCGGCATCGCCATTTTTGCCGAGGGCAAAGTCCGGTTTTCCCAGAATATATCGCTGGGCTCCCTTAAGATCAACGATATTCTGGGCGGCGTCGCGGAACGCTCCCCGGATTTCCATTTGATGGTCGAGGAATATTTGGATTCGGTATTCGCCCGGGTACACAACGCCTTTCCCAACCGGCCGTTACAGGAATTGATCGTCGCCGGGTCCGATGTGGAACGGATTGCGGGGCTTTTGGGCGTACCGCTGAAAAACGGTTTTTATACCTTCCAAGTGGAACAGGACATGCAGCTGTACCGCCGCCTGCGG
>CABQAC010000310.1 GCA_902462035.1 uncultured Eubacteriales bacterium | reverse complement strand
TGCCCGGCTGCTGGAAGGAACGGTAGCACCGCATGGCGTCGCCGATGGAGGAGGTTTGACTGAACAAGTCGTGCTCGCTGTTCATATGGCCGGTAAATTTAAGGTTATGTTCGCCGCACCACCTGCCGATTCGGTCCACAAAGGCGGAAACAAAGCGTTCGGCAGTATGGTCGTGGTAGCGGTACCGCGCTTGGGAGGGCTTATTGCCCGGCAGATTCCAAATCAGCTCGGGCAGGGTGGGCAAAAATTCCGTGCCGTACGCTGCGTTGTAGCTGTCGAGCATGTCGTAGGTAAAGGGCAGCTGCACCGCGTTTTTTATGTTGGAAAAACTCAAGAAGCACTTGCGCTGCATCTGCGGTTCGTCGGTAAAAATGGCGGGGACCGTCTTGCCGAAGGAATCCCCCAGCAATTTGTAGTAAGCCTCGTAAGTCGTTTCGATGAACCGGTCGACGGCCGCGGCGTCCATGGTGTTGACATAGCTTTGGTTGTTAAACCGGGGGGAGGGCTTTTGCAGGCAGCAGTAGGCGTACCAGACGTCTCCGTTGGCTTCCGCCGCATCTCGGATGATTTTGGAGGAAACGAGATACCCGTCTTCCAGCGCGATATCGTATACAGCCAGCAGAACGCCGGTTTTGGAAGGATCGGCAAACAGTTCTTCCATATTGGCGGCTATTTCCACAGCGGGAAGGGGAGCCGGGGTAAACTGAATCAGCTGGGCACGGTACTTCCGGTCTTTGGTGACAAGACCGCCCGCTGTGCCGGAAGGATACCGGTCCTCGTCATACAGCCAGGTCAACATGCCGCGTTTACAAAACTCGTCATGACAAAATTTAATGGTATCCATAAAATGCTCGCCCAAGTATTCTTCTTCCAAACCGACGCGGACGTGAATGTGCGCTCCTCCCATATGCATTTTTTGAAATGTTTCGATCTGCCTGCGCAGCTCGTCCCGGTCCAGGGGACCGTTCCAGCACCAAAATGGCGCACCGCGGTCAATGGCATCCGGGTTTTGGAATTGCTCCAGTGTTAGCGGGGTTGTTTTACTCATTGAATGGTTCATCCTTTCCGTCATAATTTTATTGTCGGCCATGCTCTGGTTCTGCGCAGTCCATACAAATACGATGATATTACGTTGCCGCTTATGATCTTCCTTTAGCGCTTGCCGGTCATAATAAAATGAAGGAGTGATTCAACATCCTCAAAATCATCATAGTCGCCCTCTATCCCCTTCCGATGGTAAACGACCCCATCCTTCTCGTTGCGCGCTAGGCAATTTAAGAATTCTTCGATACCGTATCTTTTCGCAAAAAGCGTAAAAGCATATGGTTTTATTTTTTGTAAAAGACCTTTTTTGCAATCTTCCTTACATTGATAACAAGCGTCTAATTGTTTCTCCATGGAACATTTTCGATTTTCGCACCATTCTTTATCCCCGCAATCGCCTGCGCTGCACCCTGAACAATGCGCGTTTTCAGAACACAGACAACAAGCCAGCCCACATCGCGCGATACCCAATTCTCTTTTCATCATAATTCCTCACAATTCACGAAGTTCTTGTCCCCATATCTCCCTACTCATAGCTCTTGTATTTGTTTGATATCCATAAAAAATTCTTATAATTTTCTCATTTCTTACCAAATTATAACATAGACAAAAATTAAATTCAATCGACGCAGGTTAGGTCCACGGAATTTGGAGAATATGCCGGAATCGCCAGCGCTTTTCTAGCTGTTTTGCCGGAAGCGGCACAATGCCCCGTACCCTGGCGGGCACGGGGCATTGTGTAGCGTTACTTGTTTTTTTGACATTCGGGACATACGCCGTATAATCGAAGGTCGTGTCCGTGTATCTGAAAGCCGGTGCGGTTTTCCAGCTGCCGGGACACCTCCTCCAGCGGGCAATGGTCCAGCTTGATTTTTCGCTGGCAGCCGCTGCAAATAAGGTAATGGCCGTGGGGGGCCGAGGCGGACTCGTAATGCGAAACTCCGTCTTCCAGCACCAGGCGGACCACCAGCCCGGCTTCCGCCATCCGGTCCAGGTTGCGGTATACGGTGGACAGCGCGATGCCTGGTACCTGGTGGGAAACCTGCGCGGCAATCTCCTCCGCCGTGACAGGAGCATGGCTGCTTTCCAGCATGTCGAGGATTGCGCGCCTTTGCCGTGTGTTTTTCATGGTGGAAGGCTCCACGTTACCGCCTCCTTATGGGTTAGGAACGACTGTCGCCGCCGTCCTGGTCGCCGTATGTTTCTTGGTATTCCCGGGCCGCTTCTTCGTCATAAATATTGTTCTCGATAGGGGGCCAGACGTTCCGGGTCTTGCTGGCGGGGGGAATATAGCCGGGTTCGTGT
>CABQAC010000309.1 GCA_902462035.1 uncultured Eubacteriales bacterium | reverse complement strand
GCCGCCAGGCCGTCCCGCACCGAAAGTGCTTTGCCGCACGCAATGTCGTCTTTTTCACAGGCCGACACGGTGCCGTTGGCGCTGATTTTGACCCAGTCGCCCTGCTTCACGGCGCTGTCCGCCAGAAAAGTCGCGACTTGTTCGCCAAAGCCCTGATAGGATACTGCCATATTGATTCCTCCTAAATTTTAAATTCGTCGTTATGGATGGGTTCGCTTTTCCGCTGCGGCGCGAGCTGCGGCTGCAACGGAAGGGCGGACGCCGCCTGTTTTTCAAAGGCTGCGCGGAAGGCTTTCAGCTCCGCCAGCGTCATACGGCCGGCCAAGCCGCGCATGGTGCCGGCCGGCAGCCCGAACGGGGACAGCGCGCACAGGCGCAGCACCTCGTTTTGCAAATCGGCCCGGTAGGCCTCGCCGTCCGCGGCACGGCTTTGCAGCGCTTTCATGGTTTCCCGCAGCGTCTGTGCCTGCGCCTTGGTCAGCGTCAGTTCCTCGCCGGCCGTTTCCAGCATTTTTTGAACCGAGTCCATCTGTTCTTCTCCTTGTTCCGCCGGGGAGCTGCCCGCCTGGCCCGGCTTATAATGTTTAATTACCCCCGCCTCTTTTTGGGCGGGAACCGCCACAAAGGACCATTCGTAGGCGTCGGTAGGCTCGTCCAGCACCACATGGGCAGGGCAGTCGTGCCCGGGGTACGGGCGGCCCTTGCGGTGGACGCATTCTCCCTGGCGCAGATCGGCGCCGCATACCGAGCAGGTGGCTTTCGCCACTGCGCAGCCCACGCTGACCTCTTTTTTGATGCCCGAATCCAGTTCCAGGATCAGTTCTTGGTTTTTGGCGGTCCGGGGCAGATAGGCCTGGGCTGTCAGCCGGGTATAAGGTTCTCCGGCCTGGGTATTCCGGCCCGGAACCTGCTCCACTTTGCAGGAAAAAATCCGTGCCGTTTGGTCCGAACCCTTCATGCTGTGGTCAAAAATACCGGTTTTTCCAATATAAAGGGCCGCAAGCCGCTTTAAAGCGTTCAGGGAAAAGCGCTCGTAGTCCCGGTCGATTTCGTTATCGCACAGCGCCACCGAAAAAACGTAAAGCTCTTCCGGCGAAAAGGGGCGCCGGGTAAAGGACGCGATGGCCTCCAAGTCCGCCTGCGTGGGAATTCCGGCGGATTTCACGATAAGGCCTTCTTTGATAATCATGTTTCTTTCCTCCCTCCTTCTTGGGGGAGCTCCGCTTCCAGCGCGGCCGCCTGCGCGGCCAGCAGCCGGGCGTTTGCAAGCTCCACCTCGTCCTGCAAATTGATGTTGTCCCACTCTACCGTGTGGGCGCCGGAAAAGCCCGCCAGGTTAAGCCACAGGCTGCAGATGCGGGAGATGACCGGGGTGAGCAGGGTGCGGTAGAAATCCAGCTCGCTGGTTAAAATATCCACCTGTTGGGCGGACATGCGCTCGGTGGTGGACCAGGAAAGCCCCAGCAAAAAGGGCGGAATGGACAGCTTTGCCACAATCTGCTCCAACATCTGCCGCACCGGCACCGCGCTGTCTAAAATCTGGTTGTCCGCGCCGATTACCTTGACGGATACGTCCCCTACCGAGATAAAATCGTTGACCGCGCCGCTCGCCATCGCCTTGCTCCACTGTTCGGCAATCTGGCCCGCGCGTTCCCGGGAATAGCCCCGGTCGCTGCCGTCGGGGGCCGGTTTATAGCTGACGCAGAACCGCACGTTGCCCACCCGTTCCCAGTTGAGCCCGATGGTGTGGTAAATTTTTAGCAGGATGCCGCTGACAAAGGGCAGCCCCTTTAACAGCGAGACGCCGCCCGGCCGCCCGGCCGTGGGATTTAGGGGCGTCATCAAAATCAGCTGCGGGTACTTTGCCGGCGTTTGTTCGCCCCCCGGGCCCCGAACCAGCACGCGAATATCCAGCGGGTTTTCCCCCTGCCGGATTTCCACATCGTCCAGCCCGGCGTTGTACAGCGCGGCAAATGCGCCGCCGCTGTCCAGCACCATTTCCCCCAGCCCGGTGCCGTAGGTGAGCATCTGGTCAAAATACTGCGCAATAAAGGCGCCCAACCCTGTTTGGCTGCCGTTAACCCGCACGCAGGACACAAATTGGTCCAGCCCCTTTTGCGCTGCAGGGTCTTCCGCCCGGACTTGAAAGGTCCCCACCAGCCGCACCAGCTTGCCGATGGCGGCGTCGATTAAGGGAATGCCCTCCCGCAGGGTTTCGTACAGCAGCCGTTCGCCGCGCAGGGGGATGTACCCCTCGGTTAAGGCGCGGAAGGGGAACGATGCGCTCCGCCCCGGCGCCAGCTGTACCGGGTTCGCCGCTTTTTTACCCGGTAACGAAAACAGCCCCATTGCTGCGCCGGGGCGGAGC
>CABQAC010000308.1 GCA_902462035.1 uncultured Eubacteriales bacterium | reverse complement strand
CCTTTGTGGAGGGGGAGCTGACACGCCGGTGCGGGGATGCGGGCAAGCGGCTTCATACCGCCCGCAGCCGCAACGACCAGGTGGCTTTGGATGTGCGGCTGTATTTAAAAAAGCGGGCAAATTCGCTGCAAGATCAGCTGCATGAACTGCTTGCCGTGCTGTGCAGCCAGGCGGATTGCCATGCGGGCGATGTGATGCCGGGCTATACCCATCTGCAGCGGGCCCAGCCCATCACCTTCGGCCACCACCTGATGGCCTACGCCGAAATGTTCTTGCGGGATATGGGCCGCCTGCGGGACGCGGTGGCCCGCATGGACGAGCTGCCCCTGGGTTCCGGGGCGCTGGCCTCCACGACCTATCCGCTGGACCGTCAATTGACCGCAAGGCTTCTCGGCTTTTCCCGGGTGACGCAGAACAGCCTGGACGGCGTTTCGGACCGGGACTTCTGCGTGGAACTGGCCGCTGCGCTGTCCCTTGTGATGGTCCACCTCTCCCGCTTTGCCGAGGAAATCGTCCTGTGGTGTTCGTGGGAATTTAAATTTGTCGAACTGGACGACGCCTTTTCCACCGGTTCAAGTATTATGCCTCAAAAGAAAAATCCGGATATTGCCGAGCTGGTCCGCGGCAAATCGGGCCGGGTGTTCGGCAGCCTGATGACCCTTTTGACCGTTATGAAAGGCTTGCCCCTGGCCTACAACAAGGATATGCAGGAGGACAAGGAGGCGGTATTCGACGCCATGGACACCGTGTCCATGTGCCTGACCGCTTTTACCCCCATGATCGCCACCATGAAGGTTCTGCCCCAAAATATGCGCAGGGCCGCGGCCGGGGGCTTTATCAATGCCACCGACTGCGCCGATTACCTGGTGGGCAAGGGCGTTCCCTTCCGGGACGCGTACAAGGCGACCGGCGCCCTGGTGGCCTATTGCATCGAACACGGCAAAACCCTCGAAACCCTCTCGCTGCCCGAATATCAGGCGGTGCATCCGGACTTTGACAGCGGCGTATTCCAGGCGATTTCACTGGAAGCGTGCGTCGGCGGCCGGAAGGTGGAGGGCGGCCCCGCGCCGGACAATGTCCGCGCGCAGGTTGCCCGGGTCCGAACCTTGCTCGCCCAGCGGGAGCGGCGGTAAAGCCGGTACAAGGCTTGCGCCTTCCCATGGGGAATTGCTGACAAGGACAGCTATTTGTATGATCCGTTCGCGCCATTACGCGCGAAGTTGGTTTGCAAACCGGTCAAAACATCCGGTTGAAACGAAAGGATGAACTTTTTAATGATTCAGGTCGGTATTGTGGGCGCCACCGGATATGTGGGCGCGGAATTGGTGCGGCTGCTTTGGTCCCACCCTTCGGCCCAAATTGCGGCGCTCAGTTCGGTTTCCTTCGAAGGCAAGCCCATCAGCGCGGTTTACCCTTCCTATTATGGGCTTTGCGATTTGGAATGCGCCGCCCAGGACGCGGTGGTGGAAAAATCCGATGTCGTCTTCGCCGCGCTGCCCCACGGCCTTTCGCAGGAACTGGCGGCGGAATGTATGAAGAAGAATAAAATTTTTATCGATATGGGCGCCGATTTCCGTCTGGAAAACGAGGCGGATTACCAGGAATGGTACGGCGGCAGTTTTTTGGACCAGGATCTCCATAAGCAGGCGGTCTACGCCCTGCCCGAACTGTTCCGGGACCAAATTGCGGGCAAAAAGCTTATCTCAAACCCCGGCTGTTACACCACGGCGGTACCCTTGGCAATCGGCCCGGCGCTGAAGGCGGGGCTGGTGGAAAAGACCGGTATCATTGCCGACTGCAAGTCGGGCGTGACCGGCGCGGGGCGGGGGCTTGCCCAAAATACGCATTTTGCCGAACTTAACGAGGGCTTTGCGCCTTATAAGGTAGCCGCCCACCGCCATACGCCGGAAATGGAACAGACCCTTTCCCACCTGGCGGGGGAGGCGGTGCGGGTCACCTTTGTGCCCCACCTGCTTCCGGTTAACCGCGGTATCCTGGCCACGGTTTACGCGCGGCTGCTGCCCGGCGTCACCGGGGAACAGGTGCGGAGCACCTACGAAGCCTTCTACCAAAACGAGCGGTTCGTCCGCCTGCTGCCTCAAGGAAAAGCGGCGGATATCAAGCTGGTCAAGTACTCCAATTACTGCGACGTCTCCCTCCACCTCGATTCCAGAACAGGCACGCTGGTGGCGGTTTCCGCCCTGGACAACATGGTCAAGGGCGCGGCGGGGCAGGCGGTGCAGAATATGAATATCGTCTGCGGGCTTGCCGAGGACGAGGGGCTGCGCATTTTGCCCCCGGCGTTTTAAGCGTTGCGGATTTTAGGATTAAAGAAAAAAGGACGGGTCATCGATCATGGAACTGAAAACCATTCCGGGCGGCGTGACCGCC
>CABQAC010000307.1 GCA_902462035.1 uncultured Eubacteriales bacterium | reverse complement strand
CCGCCATTCTGGCGATAGGCATGGTGGAATCCGGCCGCACTACCAGCAAACGCCCCTTGGAATCGGTCAGCTTAAACATGGTTTCGGTTGGAAGGCCGGCCTCTCCGGGGCGAAAAACATCGTAAAATTCCAAGCCTGGGGTTTCCACCTCCTGGTAACCCATCCCGCGGAACAGAGCGGACAGTTTGTTTTCCACCTGCCGCCGTGCGGCACATTCCCCAAACAATAAGTCCCGGGTTCCCTCGGGCGTAATTTTTGCGTAATTCTTCATGCTCGCGTATCCTTTCCAGGCATAATTCAGCTATACTTTACTGTGCTAATATAATAGCACAGTAAAGAAAACTAGTCAACCCCCTTTTCAGCAGGATGCACGAGCGGTTAAAAGAAGGTGATTTGGCTGGTGGCGGGCAAATCTTTGAGCGCTCCTACTTCCTCCAAGGACTCAATAACCGCTTTGGAAACTTTGGAACGGTTGCGCAAATCGTCAACCGAAATATAGGCGCCTTCCGTGCGGGCGTCCTGCAAGCTTTGAGCGGCAGCCTCCCCCACCCCGGCAATAGACCCAAACGGCAGACGGATTTTCCCATCCTCCACCAGATAGCGTTTGGCGTCGGATAAATACAAATCTACCGGCAAAAGCTCCACGCCCCGGGCCAGCATTTCGTTGATGATCTGGTAAAAGGGGATGGATTGCTTTTCCTTGGCGGTAATTTCAAACCCCTTGCGTTTGAGTTCTTCCATCCGTTCCACCACCGCTTCCTTGCCCTTCATGGCAGTGGCAGCGTCGAAGCCCTCGCCCCGGGCACTGAAATAAGCGGCGTAGTATTCCACCGGCTTGTGTACCTTGTACCAGCCCAGCCGTAACGTCGCGATCATGTAAGCGGCGGCATGCGCCTTGGGGAACATGTACTTGATCTTCATGCAGGAATCGATATACCAGCCCGGCACGTTGTGGTCTTTCATCGCCTGGATATGCTCCTCGGTCAGCAGCTTGGTGGCTTTGCCCTTCCGGACAATTTCCATAATTTTAAATGCCATTTTCGGTTCCAGGCCCTTATGGATCAAATACGTCATGATACTGTCGCGGGTGCCGATGACGTCCGCGATGGTGCATGTCTTGTTTTTGATCAAATCCTGCGCGTTGTTGTTCCACACATCAGTACCGTGGGACAATCCCGATACCTGCAGCAGGTCGGAAAAGGTCTGCGGCTGGCTCTCCATCAGCATCTGCCGCACAAAGCCGGTACCAACTTCGGGCAGCGAAAAGGTGCCGGTTTGGGAGCCGATGTCCTCCGGCGCGACATGCAGCGCCTGGGTCGAGACAAACAGGCTCATAACCTGGGGATCGCTCATGGGAACTTCCATCACAGGAATACCGGTGTTTTCCTCCAGATATTTATAGATGGTCGGCACATCGTGCCCCAGAATATCGAGCTTGCAGACGTTGTCATGGATGGAGTGGAAATCGAAGTGGGTGGTGACGGTATCTGACCCTTTGTCGTCCGCCGGATGCTGGACCGGGGTAAAATCGTAAATTTCCTTGTCGCGGGGCACAACGATCATCCCGCCGGGATGCTGGCCCGTGGTGCGCTTAACCCCGGTAAAGCCGGCCGCCAGCCGGGCGATTTCGGTTTTGTTCAGGGACAAAGACCGTTCCTCCGCGTATTTTTTTACAAAACTTTCCGCGGTCTTTTCTGCGATGGTGGCGATGGTGCCCGCTTTAAACACGTTGGCGCTGCCGAACAGCACTTCGGTATATTTATGGGCGCTGGACTGGTACTCGCCGGAAAAGTTCAAGTCGATGTCCGGCACTTTGTCGCCGCCGAAACCCAAAAAAGTCTCGAAGGGGATTTCGTGCCCGTCCCGGTTATACGCGGTGCCGCAGCTAGGACAGTTTTTGGGCGGCAGGTCAAACCCGGATCCCACGCTGCCGTCGGTGATGAACTCGCTTTTGTGGCAGTTGGGGCATATGTAGTGGGGCGACAGGGGGTTGACCTCGGAAATACCGGACATGGTCGCCACAAACGAGGAGCCCACCGATCCGCGGGAACCGACCAGGTATCCGTGGGCGTTGGAATCCGCCACCAGCTTTTGGGCAGTCATATAAAGCACAGCGTAACCGTTGCTCACAATGGAGGTCAGCTCCTTATCGAGCCGGTCATACACCAACGGCGGGAGCGGATCCCCATAGATCTTTTTTGCCGTTTCCCAGGTGATGCGCTGCAGGTCCTCGTCCGCGCCGTCGATCTGAGGCGGGTAAAAGCCGCCGAGCACCGGTTCCACCGGTTCGATCATTTCGGCGATTTTATTGGTGTTTTCCACCACGACCTCGTATGCTTTTTCCTTTCCTAAGTAGGAAAACTCCTCCAGCATTTCCGGCGTGGTCCGCAAGTAC
>CABQAC010000306.1 GCA_902462035.1 uncultured Eubacteriales bacterium | reverse complement strand
GTTTTCCGCTTTTGGGCGGCCGGGGGCGCATCAGCTGGGCAGGCATGGCGGCCAGTTCCCGGTAACAGGCCCAAAGGGAAGAGGCCACCGTCACTACCAGCGCCACCGCCAGGCAGCCTGCCGCGTAATCCCAGCGGAATGGGGTGACTGCTTCCGGCATGCGGTACAAAATGCGGTAGGCGTTAAAAATGACTTTGGGGAACAGCTGGAACCCAATAGCAAGCCCCCCAAAACCACCGGCCAGGCTGGCGGCCGCGGCATACAGCAAAAACTGGGCCGCAATCGTCCCCTTCCGAAATCCCAGCGCCTTCAGGGTGCCGATCTCGGTGCGCTGTTCTTCCACCATGCGGGTCATGGTATTCAGGCACACCAGCGCCGCCACTAAAATGAAAAACAGCGGAAATACCTGCGCGATGGCGTCGATGCGCTGGGTATCGACCTCAAAGTTATCATACTCCACATTGGCGGAACGGTCCAGCGCAAACCATTTGGCGTTCCGGACCGTTTCGTCCACCTTTGCCCGAGCGTCCGCAAGCGTTTTTTCCTCCCGCGCCAGGGTTTGGGCCGCGCTTTCAATTTCGCGCTGTCCGTCCTCCCGCTGCCGCGCGAGATCCGATTCCCCGCCGGCAAGCAATTCCTCCGCCGCGGCAATCTGCCCCTTCGCGGCGGCCAGCTTGCGCTCGTTGTCCGCCAATGCCTGCCGGGCCGCGGCAAGCTGGGCTTCGCCGTCCTTTTTTTGGGTGTTGTAGGCCGTCTCCCCCACAGAAAGGGCGGCGGACGCTTCGTCCAGCCCCGCCTTCATCCCGTCGAGCGTCTGCCGCGCGGCCTCCAGCCCCAGCCGGGTCTGCTCCAGCTTTTCGAAGGCCGCTTCCAGTTCCGGCGTCATCCCGGCCTGCTCCAGCTGGGAATGCCAGGCAAGGACACTTTCCTCGTATGTTTCCCGGTCCTTTTCATACGCCGTTTCTCCGGCGATGTACTGCTGCAAGACGGACTCCAGCGCCGCTGTCTGTTCGTCCAGCTTTTGCCGGGCTTCCCGCAGCCCTTGCTCCAGCTCAGCTTCCGCGCTGTCCGCTTCCCGCTCTCCAGCAGCAAGCGCCCGCAATCCTTCTTCGTATGCCGTCTTTTGCTTTGCCAGGGATTCACGGCCCTGACGCAGCTTTTCCTCGCCTTGCTCGACCGCATCCGCCAGGGCCGCTTTGGCCTCTTCCAGCGCCTGTCTACCCTGGCTTTGTTTTTCTTCCCCATCGGCAATCTGCCGCCGCGCGTCAGCAAGCAGGCGGTCGCACCGGGCCTGTGCCTGAACGCCTGCTATTTCCTCAATCCGCTTGGTCCCCAGCCGGACCAAATCGTCGTATTCCGCCTCGAAAGGGGAAAGCGCGCCGCTCCCCGCCAGGGTGACGAAAACATCGGTATAAGCAGCGTAGGCGTACGCTTGCTCCGGCAGAAGCAGAAAGGAATTGACAGCCCCGTCGCCGATGGCGGCGTTGCCCCGGTTAAAGGAGATATACATCGGCCATTCCACAATCCCCACGATGGTGTAAGTCTCTCCGCGCAGGATATCGGAGAGCGGGCGGTCCGGGTCGTTGGTCGCCAAAGTGACGGTATTGCCCACGGCAAAAAACGCCGGGGTCTTCATCGTTTTTTCGACCAAACATTCCCGCTCGTTTTGGGGCAGCCGCCCCTCCACCAGTTTGGGGCGGTTGATATACCCGTCGCCGCCCTGCTCCGCCAGCGCCACGTCGATGGAATAGGTCTTGACAATCAGGTCGGCAAGCCCTTCCTCCTGCTTAAGGTAAAGGTCCGCCGAATAAGCGCCCGCGGCCTGCCCGACCCCTTCGGCCTGCCGGATGGCCCGCAGGCTTTCGCTGTCGAAGCCCACGGTGGAAACCAGCCGCAGATCCATCAGCTTATTTTCGTTGAAATACCGCCATGCCGTCAGCTTCATATCCGGGCTGGTGGCCTTCACGCCCGCGAAAAACCCGCAGCCCAGCGCGATGATGGCCAGGATGGAAAAAAACCGGCTTTTGGTCCGCCACATCTGCCGGCACACATTCTTCAGCAAGGTCTTGTTCATACGACCATCCTTTCACCAAAATCAAGAGGATCGCCCGGTTACCACTCAATTTGTTCCACCGGGGTGGGGTGGCCGTTGAGCGACGTTCCGGTTACCCGGCTGTTCTTGATTTCGATGACCCGGTCCGCCATGGGCTTTAGCGCCTGGTTGTGGGTGATGACCACCACCGTCATCCCCATGGCGCGGCAGGTATCCTGCAATAATTTTAGGATCGTTTTGCCCGTCTGATAATCCAGCGCGCCGGTCGGTTCGTCGCACAGCAGCAGCTTGGGGCTTTTGGCCAGCGCCCGGGCAATGGACACCCGCTGCTGTTCCCCGCCGGACAGCT
>CABQAC010000305.1 GCA_902462035.1 uncultured Eubacteriales bacterium | reverse complement strand
TTCATCATATTTGGTGTGGTATCTTTAACTATGGGAAACTCCCCGCTCCCATTTCGACACCGCCGATTCGGTAACGTAAAGGCGGTCGGCCAGTTCCTTTTGGGTCATCCCCAACTCTTTGCGCTTACGCGCCACAAACTTTCCAAAGGTCACTTTTTCTTCCACATAAATCGCCTATCCTTTCCACTGGACGGGGGCTCGTCCTCTTTTTGCGCCCTCATGTCCCCATGGTAGCGGAGGAACCCGCCGCGGTCAATCTTTTGGGCCAATTTTGGCACTCGACCGGTAAGCCAGCCGCCGGAAACCGCGCCGGAATGCGGAAAACGCCCGGTCCCTCAAACAGGGCCAGGGCGTTTTTACATTGCTGCAAAGGCAAATCCGGGAAGGTTCCTCACCACAAAAAACAGCGCCACACAGGCGCCCAGCACCCATCCCGTCCAGGGCGCCACCCCGAACCGCGGTGGCGCATAAGGACGGCGGAAGGACCGGGCAACCAGCCAAACCGTCCACGCAACGGCCAGCGCCGCGCCGAGCGCCACCAGCGGATTAAGGTAGAGCGCCACATCCAGCCGCCCGGCAAACAGAGCGGAAATCGCGCGCGTTCCCCCGCAGCCGGGGCACAGCAGGCCTGTCGCCCGGCGGAACAAGCAGCCCGGCAAGAAAAAGCCCACCGTTTTCCACAACAGCCCGCAACTTGCGGCGGCGGCCAGCAGCAGCAAGGCCAGCGCACGGTTGCCCCAAGGGTTGCAAAGCAGCCATGTTCTAACCTTTTGATTTAATTTTGTCCCAATAGGCTTTGGCCGCCTGTTCGGATTTATTGTCGCCATATTCGTAATACCGCACATTCTTTAATGGATCGGGCAAATATTGCTGCGCTACCCAGTGGCCGGGATAAGCGTGGGGGAACTGGTATGTTAGGCCGCGCCCCATTTTTTTTGCCCCCTCGTAATGGGCGTCTTTCAAATGCTGCGGGATATTGCCGCTTTTCCCCGCCCGCAGATCCGCCAACGCCCGTTCGACACCCATCAATCCGGAATTGGATTTGGGCGACGTAGACACAAGCACCACCGCGTCGGCCAGGGGAATCCGCGCTTCCGGGAACCCCACCTGCATCGCGGCGTCTATACATGCCTTAACGATGGGGATCAGCTGGGGGTAAGCAAGGCCCACATCCTCGCAGCAACAGACCATCAGCCTACGGCAGATAGAGGGCAGATCCCCCGCTTCCACCAGGCGCGCCAGGTAATGGAGCGCAGCATCCGGGTCGGAACCGCGCATAGCCTTTTGGAATGCGGACAGCACGTCGTAATGCTCGTCACCGTCCCGGTCATACCGCATGGCGCTTTTTTGCCCCAGCTGGGCCGCATCCTCTTTGCCGACGATTCTTGTGCCGTCGGGCGCCAGCGCGGCGGCCAAGCAGCACAGTTCCACCGTATTGATGGCCTTGCGCACATCGCCGCCGCAAGATAAGGCGATCTGCCCGCACACGCCTTCCTCCACCGACACCGGGACGCCGCTCTCCTCCTCCAAAAAGCGAAACGCCCGCTCTACCGCCCGCTCGATTTCCTCTGGCTTAACAGGCTGGAACTCGAACACCGTGGACCGGCTGAGGATGGCGTTGTACACATAGAAATACGGGTTTTCGGTGGTAGAGGCGATCAGGGTGATGTTGCCGTTTTCTATGTGTTCCAGCAGCGTTTGCTGCTGCTTTTTGGTAAAGTACTGAATCTCGTCCAAATACAACAGGATGCCGTTGGGGGCAGTCAGTGTGTCGATCTCCTCCAGAATGCTTTTGATGTCAGCTGTAGAGGCGGTGGTCGCGTTGAGTTTATGCAGCCTGCGGTCGGTCATCCGCGCAATAATCCGGGCAAGGGTCGTCTTGCCCACGCCGGACGGGCCATAAAAAATCAGGTTGGGGATCTGCCCCGACTCGATAATCCGGCGCAGCACTTTGCCGGATCCCAGCAGATGGGACTGCCCCACCATATCGTCAAGCGTTTGCGGCCGCATCCGGTCCGCCAGCGGCGCAGACATACGGGTTCCTCCTTTTATCACTCCATAATAAAATAGGCGGTGCCGGGCACCGCCTATCGTTTTAACCCGTTTTTTATTCGTACAGCGGGTATTTGGCGCAAAGTTCGCCCACGCCCGCGCGGATTTTATCCGCGCTGCCCTCAAAATCGTTGATGGCCAGGGCGATATATTCGGCGATTTGGTCCATATCCGCCGTATTCAGGCCGCGGCTGGTAACCGCCGGCGTGCCGATACGCACACCGCTGGTAATGAACGGGCTGCGGGGCTCGTTGGGGATGGTGTTCTTGTTGACGGTGATGTACACCTCGTCCAGGTTGTGCTCCAGTTCCTTGCCGGTGATGTCCCGGTCACGAAGATCCACCAGCATCAGAT
>CABQAC010000304.1 GCA_902462035.1 uncultured Eubacteriales bacterium | reverse complement strand
AAACCACGGACCCATCTTGGATAACCGCTAGGCCCGCGCGGCTAATTTGGTTTTATTCTTTTCTACGGGCCGGCCTTCATCCGCCGCGCCAACGCGCAATCCCATCAAAAAACACCGCTTATTCCGGACGATAAGGCCAAATTTCCCTTGCAATCGTATGTTTTGCGTGATATAATCAAAAATAGTATAGGAGTTAGATGAAAGAGTGGGGCAACCCGCTCTTTTGTTTGTCTAGAACAAAACGCGCCCCCATGACGGGCGGCGCTTGGAGAAAGGAAAAGGGTTTGCATGGCGGAGAAAAAGACCTCCACCGCCGGGCTGGTGTGGAATATCGCCGCGCCGGTGGCAGCGTCGCTGGGCCTGGCGCTTTGGGACGTGCGGTTTGTCAAAGAGGGCGCGGATTGGTTTTTGCGCGTTTTTATCGATAAGGAAGGCGGGGTGTCCATCGACGATTGCGAGGCCATGAGCCGCGCGCTCGACGGCCCGTTGGATGAACGCGACCCCATTCCCCAGTCCTACTGCCTGGAGGTCAGCTCCCCGGGCGTGGAGCGGGAACTTAGCCGCCCGGAACATTTTGAGCAGATGAAAGGGCAGCGGGTCATGGTCCGCTTAATCCGGCCGCTCGACGGTCAAAAGCTGCTCAAGGGGGTGCT
The DNA here is from genome assembly GCA_902462035.1 of uncultured Eubacteriales bacterium. Taxonomy (GTDB): domain Bacteria; phylum Bacillota; class Clostridia; order Oscillospirales; family Acutalibacteraceae; genus CABQAC01. Next base: position 1,759 of record CABQAC010000304.1, on the reverse strand, counting down.
CGCCGGGTACGAAAACGGCGTGATCACCTTGGAAATCCCCGGCGCGGAGCCGAAGCATATCCCCAAAAAAGAAACGACTTCGGTCAACCTGGACGACTTCGACCTGTAAGGCGGCCGTACGGGGCAGATAGATGACAACCGGACGACTGGTGCCGGATCACGCGAAAGGATGGTCGTAAAAACATGAACACCGAATTTTTCGAGGCGCTGAACCTGCTGGAGAAGGAGCGCGGCATTCCAAAGGAATTTATGTTCGAAAAAATTACCAACGCCATTACCGTGGCGGTGAAAAGCAATTATAAAGGCAACGACAACGTGGTGGTTCACATCGACCCGGTCAAGGCCGTTTTCGAAGTGTTTCTGCAAAAGGAGGTTGTGGCCGACGATCTGCCCGAAGGGGAGGAGCTGGACCCCAACCGCCAGATATTTTTGAATGACGCGCGCAAGGTCAGCGCGACCGCCGGTGTGGGCGATTTGGTCAGCATTCCGCTGAAGACCACCGAATTCGGCCGCATCGCGGCGCAAACCGCCAAGCATGTAATCCGCCAGGGCATCCGCGAGGTGGAGCGCGGCCAGGTGATGGAGGAATTCCAGAGCCGCCACCAGGAACTCGTGTCCGCCGTGGTGGAGCGCATCGACCCCAAAACCGGCGCCGCCAGCCTGACCATTGGCAAGGCGGAAGCCATTTTGCCCAAAAGCGAGCAGGTGGGGGACGAGGTGCTGCACGAAGGCGACCATATTAAGGTTTACGTCGTGGATGTCAAGGAGGGCGACAAGGGCCCCAGGGCTATGATTTCGCGCACACACCCCGGCCTTGTCAAACGCCTGTTCGAAACCGAAGTGCCGGAGATTTACGAGGGCACCGTGGAAATCAAGGCCGTCTCCCGCGAGGCGGGGTCCCGAACCAAGCTGGCCGTGTTCAGCCGCGACCCCAATGTGGACGCGGTGGGCGCGTGTATCGGCCCGCGCGGCGCCCGTGTGGGCAAAATTGTGGAGGAACTGGGCGGCGAGAAGATCGACATCATCGAATACAGCGAGGAGCCGGAGAAATTCGTCGCGGCGGCCCTTTCCCCTGCCGATGTGGTGGGGGTGGAAGTTGACCCCGAAGGGGCGCGTTCCTGCCGTGTCACGGTGCCGGACAGCCAGCTTTCGCTGGCCATCGGCAACCGGGGCCAGAATGTCCGTCTGGCGGCAAAGCTGACCGGGTGGAAAATCGATATCCGTCCCCAAAGCGGATTTTACGGGGAATAACCGCCGCATACCGGCGTTTACCATAGATGATTTTTTAGGAACAGCCCGGAAAGCGTTGCCGGGAATCCGAAAAGGCGGTGGTTGTAGATGCAGCAGAAACGTGTGCCGATGAGAATGTGCACCGGCTGCAATCAAATGAAGCCCAAGCGGGAGCTGGTCCGCGTGGTAAAGGCTCCCGACGTGAAGAACGAGGCTGGCGAGGTGACCGGACCCGGGGAGGTCTCCCTGGATTTGACCGGGCGCAAGCCCGGCAGGGGCGCATATGTCTGCCGCAGCATCGACTGTCTCCGGGCCGCCCGCAAGGCGCGCCGGCTGGAACGCGCGTTCAGCTGTAAAATCCCGGAAGAAGTCTACGACCGCATGGAGGAGGAACTGCTTTCCCATGAATAACAAGCTGCTTTCCCTGCTGGGCCTTGCCCGCAGAAGCAGAAGGCTGGCGGCGGGGTACGACGCCGCGGTGGAATCCGTCCGCAAGGGCGAATCCAAATTGCTCCTGGTCGCCAGCGGC
>CABQAC010000303.1 GCA_902462035.1 uncultured Eubacteriales bacterium | reverse complement strand
CCCCGGGTTTCGTTAAAAAAAGATTCGTTGCAGGGCATAAATACCGCGGCGGCGGTCAGTTCCGCAAAAGCCGGGTAAGGATAAACCAATTCGATTACCAGTGTTTTGGCGTCCGGCGCGGCGGCCCCCAGCGTTTCCGGCCCCATCTCCCCGTTGCGGATAGCTTCCGCGTTGCGGATGCAGAAAAGCGGCTCGCAGGTGGCGGACCGGGTGGCGGGATCCAGCGCCCGGCGGATGGCGTATAAAAAATCGGCGGAAGTCAGAGGCGTCCCGTCCGACCAGGCAAGGCCGTCCCGCAGGTGAAAGGTAAACACGGTATGGTCTTGGTTCGATTCCCAGCGCGCGGCGGCGCCGGGCGTTGGGTCGCCGTTTTCGTCCAGGCGGACCAGCCCCTCGTAGATGTTTTGTATCACCATCAGCGACGCGTAGTCCGCTGCGGTTTGGGGATCCAGCGAAACGGGCTCCGTTTCAATATTGTAGCGGAAAAGTTTGCCCTCGGGCTTATCTTCCTCTTTTTTGCAGGAACAGGAAAAAAAGATCAGGACGCCGCACAGCAGCGCCGCCAACAATCGTTTCATAGCGATACCTTTCGTTGTCAAGGGTAATCTGGTCTGTATCTGTTATTCTAACATCCCGCATGGGCCATTGCAATAAAAAGCGAAAGGATGACAAATTTGAAAGAAATCCGCCCGCTTGTCAAGCGGACGCCCATTCGGTATAATTTGTAGGGCGCGGATGCTTCATGCGCGCCTGTGGGATGAAAAGCTCAAAAGTTACGGCGCGCGCCTCTTTTTTGATGTGGTAAAAAGGCAAAACGGCGCGGGTGCGCCCCGCTTTTGCGAAAGGATGGCCAGACGGATGAAAATTGTGATACTGGACGGCGCGGGGCTGAACCCCGGCGACCTGTCCTGGGCGGAAATCAAGTCCCTGGGGCAGACGGAAATTTACGATAAAACAGCGCCCGGGCAGCTGCTGGAGCGGGCCGCGGACGCGGAGGTTTTGATCACCAATAAGACGCCCCTGACAGCAGGAGATCTGGCGGCGCTGCCAGAGCTGCGGTATATCGGCCTGTGTTCCACCGGGTATAATATTGTGGATACCGGCGCGGCGGCGGGCCGGGGCATCCCGGTAACCAACGTACCCAGCTACTGTACCCTGGCGGTGGCCCAAATGACCTTTGCACTGCTGCTGGAGCTGACCAACCGGGTGGGCCTGCACGACCGGGCGGTCCACCAGGGGGAATGGGCCAAAAGCCCCAACTTTTGCTTTTGGCTGGCCCCGCTGACCGAGCTGGAGGGCAAAACCATGGGGGTGCTGGGCTTTGGCGGCATTGGGCAGCGGGTGGCGCGGATAGCCGATTCCATGGGAATGCGGGTGGTGGTCAACACCCGGCGGCGGATCGGCATGCCGCCCTACTGCGAGGCGGTGGATTTCGAGACGCTGCTGCGCCGCAGCGATGTGCTGAGCGTGAACGTGCCGCTGACCCCGCAAACGGAGAAGATAATCGGCGCGCGCGCGTTGGCGCTGATGAAGCGGGATGCGATTTTGATCAATACCTCCCGCGGGCAGGTGCTGGACGAGGACGCTGTGGCCCTGGCCCTGCGGGAAGGCAGGCTGGGCGGCTGCGGGGTGGACGTGCTGTCCGCCGAGCCGCCAAAAGCGGATAACCCCCTTTTGACAGCCCCCAACTGTGTGATTACCCCGCACATTGCATGGGCCGCCAGGCAGTCCCGGGAACGGCTGATGCGTACGGTGGCGGAAAACCTGCGGTGCTTTTTAAACGGCAGCCCGCAAAATGTGGTCAACGGCCTTTAAGACTGGCATAATTCCGGCGCGCGGTTCATAGCTTAAAAAAGCGAACGTCCTGCTTTTTTGCCGGTAAGGGGGAAAGCGGGGCCTGATGGGATGAACCGGGCGGCGCTGCACGGCCGCCACGGCGCCGAAGGGATGGATGACCTTTGCCAAAACCGCTGATCGGCCTGCTGCCGCTTTACGACATGCGCGAACAAAAGCTCTGGATGCACCATGGGTATTTGGAGGTGCTGGATGCCGCAGGGGCGGTTCCCCTGGTCCTGCCCCTGCTTTCGGACCCCGGAGATATGGCCCGGGCGGCGGGCGTTTGCTGCGGATTTTTGTTCACCGGCGGCGGGGATATTGCCCCGGCGCTGTTTGGGGAGGAGATGATCCCCGGCTGCCGCGCCGTATGCCCCCAGCGGGACCAGATGGAAAAAAACTTGCTGGAGTGGCTCAAGCCCCGGGATGTGCCGGTGCTGGGCATCTGCCGGGGAATTCAGATGATGAACGTGGCTTACGGCGGCACCATTTACCAGGACCTGGATAGCCAGCTGCCGCCGGACCCCACCCGGGTGACCCACAACCAGGACGGCAAGCTGCCCGACCACTGCCCGGTTCATC